>NZ_WKFA01000044.1:0-46607 GCF_021605325.1 Pseudomonas sp. PA-7-1E | reverse complement strand
GTCATGGCAGGCAAGCCAGCGCCCACAGTTTGACTGATGGGGGTCAGGTGAATGTCAGTGGCTGGGCTGGCGTCATGCAGGCAAGCCAGCTCCCACAGTTTGACTGATGGGGGTCAGGTGAATATCAGTGGCTGGGCTGGCGTCATCGCAGGCAAGCCAACTCCCACAGTTTGACTGATGGGGGTAAGGTGAATATCAGTGGCTGGACTGACGTCATCGCAGGCAAGCCAGCTCCCACAGTTTGACTGATGGGGGTCAGGTGAATGTCAGTGGCTGGGCTGGCGTCATGCAGGCAAGCCAGCTCCCACAGTTTGACGGATGGGGGTCAGGTGAATCTCAGTGGCTGGACTGACGTCATCGCAGGCAAGCCAGCTCCCACAGTTTGACCGATGAGGGTCAGGTGAATGTCAGTGGCTGGGCTGGCGTCATGCAGGCAAGTCGGCTCCCCCAGTTGATCGGAGGGCATCGAGCAGTTGGGGGGAACCTGTCGGCGATTCTGGCCTCCTAGTTAGCACCACGGCCGGTGATTCAAACGGCCGTTTCCAGGTTATTGCCCTCGCAAACGACCTAACGCATTTGCGCCCTTGAGCGCCTGCCAGCGCTCGGGTAATGTCACTAGACCCACAGGACAGAGCACGCCCATGACTTCCAAGCTGGAACAACTCAAGCAATTCACCACCGTCGTAGCCGATACCGGCGATTTTTCCACTCTCGCCAAGCTCAAGCCACAAGACGCTACCACCAACCCTTCCCTGCTGCTCAAGGCTGCGTCGATCCCTGGCTATGCCAAGCTGCTGGATGAGTGCGTGCAGGACTGCAACGGCGATGTGGGCCTGGCCAGTGACCGCTTTGCGGTGGCGGTGGGTCAAGAAATTCTCAAAGTAGTGCCGGGCCGTATTTCCACTGAGGTGGATGCGCGTCTGTCATTTGACGAGGCCGCCATTCTCAAGCGTGCGCATCGTCTGATCGACCTGTACGACAAAGCCGGCGTTAGCCGCGATCGCGTGCTGATCAAGATCGCCTCCACCTGGGAAGGCATCCGTGCCGCCGAGAAGCTGGAAAAAGAAGGCATCCAGACCAACCTGACGCTGCTGTTCTCCTTCGCCCAGGCCGTTGCCTGTGCGGAAGCGGGTGTGTTTCTGATTTCGCCGTTCGTGGGCCGTATCTACGACTGGTACAAGAAGGCCAACGGCAACGACTACACCGGTTCCGATGACCCGGGCGTGCAGTCGGTGACGCGCATCTATAACTACTACAAGGCTAACGGCTACAAAACAGTAGTGATGGGTGCGAGCTTCCGTAACCTCAGCCAGATCGAGGAACTGGCCGGTTGTGATCGCCTGACCATCAGCCCGGACCTGTTGGAGAAGCTGGCAGCCGATGAAGGCAAGCTGGAGCGCAAATTGGCGCCAGGCCATGCCGGTGAGGCCCGTGTGCATATGACTGAAGCGCAGTTCCGTTGGGAGTCCAACGAGGACGCGATGGCGACTGAGAAGCTGGCGGAGGGGATTCGTCAGTTTGCTCGGGACCAGGAGAAACTGGAGGCGTTGTTGTCGGCCAAGCTGTAAAGGCAGATAGCGGCAAAAAGGGCGGCACCTGTGAGGGTGTCGCCCTTTTTTGTGCGTCGGTGTCACCGCCGTCCAGTGTGGGAGCTGGCTTGCCTGCGATAGCGGTGGGCCAGCCAACACTTCATCGACTGACACTGCGTAATCGCAGGCAAGCCAGCTCCCACATTGGACTGTGTGTGTTTGGGCAGGGAGGCCGTCAGTGCCGCTCGAGGGCGTTGACGAGGTCGTGGAAGGCTTCGCGGTTGGACTCATTCAAGCCCATCAGGATTTTGTGCGCTTCCAGCACCTTGACCCGCACCACTTCCTCGGACTGGTCCTGGGACGGCAGGTCGGTGAGGCATTCCGGGCACGGGATGGGGCGGTCAACGATGTTGAACACCTGGTCAAAGCCCATGGATTGCAACAGACGGGTGATGTCTTCGTGGGTGGTGACCACGGTCGGCAACAGGCCGACCTTCTGCCGCGACAGAATGGACAATTTGGCCAACAGGCCCAGGGTGGTGCTATCGATGCTGCGCGTTTCGGTCAGGTCGATCACGATCGCCGAGAAGTTCAGCGCAGTGAAGATCCGCTCGATCGTCGCATCCAGGGCCGAACACAAGGTCAGGCGCACTTCACCGACAAACTTCAGGACGAAGGTCCCGTCTTGCTCGGCGAATTGGATTCTTCCGGTACTCATCAAAGATTCCTGCTCAACACCAATAGGGCGATATCATCCGGCATCTCCCCTAGCGTGGCCAATCCAAAAACCTGCCGCAGGCCATCCAGGCTGCCGCCCGCCGACTTGACCTTTTGGGGCAAGGCGGCTTCTTTCTCTTTGAGTGTAGGCTCTGGAAGAAGGTCCAGAATACCGTCGGACATCAGCGTCAGGCTGAAGGTCGGCGGCAGTTCCAGGATGTGGTCTTCGTAGGTGGCTTCGTTAAACAAGCCTACGGGCAGGCCACGCCCTTCCAGGTAGCGCACACTGTCAGGAGTGTACAAAACAGGCATCGGCAGGTGGCCGCCAATGCTGTAGGTCAAAAGACCGGTTTCTTCGTCGATCACGCCGCCGACCATCGTCACGTGCTTGCCCAGCTTGCAGCTGATCAGGCCCCGGTTGATGTGGCCCAGCACCTCGGAGGGGGTGAACTCCGGCAAGGTGCCGTTGCGCTTGGACTCGAACAACAGCCGTGTGGTCATGAACTTCAACAACACGGTAACAAAGGCAGAAGACGCGCCGTGGCCGGAAACGTCGGCCAGGTAGAACGCCACGCGGCGCTCATCGACACGGAAATAGTCGACAAAATCACCCGACAGGTACAACGACGGGATGATCTGGTGGGCAAACTTGAACTCGTCAATCGTCCAGGGGCTGACCGGCAGCATGTTCATCTGCACCTGGCGACCGGCGTTCTGGTCTTCCTGCAGCAGGTTCAGGCTGGCTTCGAGCTCGCGGTTGGCGGTCTCGAGCTTTTCGCGGTAGCGCTGGTTTTCCAGGAGCAGGCGTGCACGGTCGAGGGCGCGGCGCACCGAGTGCTCCAGCACGGCCAGGTCTTCCAGGGGCTTGATCAGGTAATCGGCAGCGCCCAGGCGCAGGGCTTCGACGGCGTCGTTCATGACCCCGGCACCGGACACGACAATCACCGGCGTTTGCGGGGCAAGGTCGGTCACCTGGCGAATCAGCTCCAGGCCGCCCATCTGGGGCATGCGCAGGTCGCAGATCACAAGGTCGGGCTTGTCGCGCTCGAATACCTGGAGACCCTGTTGGCCATTACTGGCCTGCAGGACGCTGAAGCCACTGTCTTCCAAGTAGGCCGCGAGGCTCGCGCGCACTACTTCGTCGTCATCGATAATCAGCAGCGTGGCACTGGTTTTTTGCATGTGGGCAAACGGCGCCAGAATTAGGTTGGCGTAGGCGGCTCGGCAATGGCCGGGCTCACGTACTGGATTCGCTTTCTAGCCTCTCTGCCCTACAAAGCATTGGGATTTGGCCCATGCACAACGGTAAAGCAGAGGTGCCCTTCTAAGGCGCAGACGGTACTCCCATCCGTGAGGGGTTTCAAGCTCATGCCGATGGTCGCCGGGCGTCTTTACACCGCAAATCACCGGGAGTTATAAGAACCCTCACAACCACAACGCAAAGTAAGGATGGATGCTGTGAGCGAACACGAGCGCGACTACGCCGAAAAACGCGATTTCATCCGCATGCGAATAGATGCCGATGTGTCTTTGATCCATGCCGGGCAGGAGATTGCCGGCACCTGCGTGGACCTCTCCAGTTCCGGCATGCAGGTGCAGGCACCTCGCCAGTTCACTGTGGGCGACCTGCTGACCGTGCGCATTGATTCAGAGCACGCCGCGCTCAGGGGTCTTGAGGCGGATACCCAGGTGGTGTGGGCCAAAGCGGTAGGCGATGACCAGCATCTGGGCCTCAAGATTCTGAAAATGCGCTAACGCAACATCCAGCCCCTGCGCAAAGGTGACGCGGTGCGTCACGGGATGCATTCCCACGCGGAGCGTGGGGAACGATCAGCGCGCACAAAAAAGGCGACCTTACAAAGGTCGCCTTTTTCATTTCAAAACGTCACAGCTTAAAAGTCGTCAACGACCTTGCCGTCCTTGACCTTGAACTCGCGGTTCTGCAGGTAAGCGTTACGAATGAAGGTGTACTTGTCGCCGCTGATCAGCTTCTCGCTGTCGAGCAGGCTGGCGCGCACGTCAACGACGTTGAGGCCGAAGGTGCTGTTACGCCAGCCGATATCGTTCATGTAGCGGTACGGTTGGGTGTAGCTGTCGACGTATTTGGACGGCGCATCACGCAAGGTGCTTGGGCCCAGCAACGGGATCATCACGTACGGGCCACTGCCCACGCCCCAGTAGCCGAGGGTCTGGCCGAAGTCTTCGTCGCTGCGCTGCAGCCCCATTTTGGTGCCGACGTCAATAAAGCCCAGTACGCCAAATGTGGTGTTGACCAACAGGCGGGCGGTGTCGACGCCTGCATTGTGCGGCTTGAGTTGCAGCACGTTGTTGGCCAGGTTGCCGACATCACCGATGTTGCGGAAGAAGTTGTGAACGCCGTCCTGCACAAATTGTGGGGTGACGAACTGATAGCCTTGGGCGATTGGCTTGAGGGCATAAGTGTCAACGGTATCGTTGAAGGTGAAGATGGGGCGGTTGACACTTTCCCACGGGTCATCTTCCGAGGCCGCTTGGGCAGCGAAAGGTGCCAACAGGATGGTGGCACACACCGATAGCTGAGCGAAGTACTGGCTCCAGCGCATAGCTTTTGCTCCTTGAATGGTCTGTCATGGGCGCTATGCCCTGAATAAGGCTGTCAGTATATGACGGAAGTGTCGATTTAGGCAGCTACCTAGAATCGTCTTAGGGAAAATGCACAAAATTCCTACAAATACCGACAGTGTCATCCCCTTGTCATGCCGCCCCGATAGCGTGGCAGCTATTTCAGGGACGCTCAGATGCCACACGCCGAGATTGCCGTCGCCGCCGCCCCCTCATTGACCGCCGTGTTATTTGGCCTGAGTGGCTGCCTGGTGGATTTTGGTTCCCTGGCGCGCACCGACTCACCTTGCGCCGACGCCGAGGCCACGCCAGGCGCATTGAAAATCCTGCGCAGTCTCAAAGAACAAGGCGTGCCCTGCGCCTGGCTGGACGAACTGCCTCCCGCCGTGACCGCGCCACTCTGCGCCGGCCTGCCTGGCTGGCTCAAGGCCGCCTCGCCCTCCTCCATTCGCTGGCCTGCGCCCCACGCCTGCTGGCAAGCGCTGATGGAGTTGAACATCGAACGTCTGGAAGGCTGCGTACTGGTCAGCGGCGAGCCGCGTCTGCTGCAATCGGGCCTGAATGCCGGTTTGTGGACCATCGGCCTGGCCTCCTGCGGTTCGCTCTGCGGCCTGTCGCCCCGGCAATGGCAGGCGCTGACCGAGCAGCAACGCGAACACAAGCGCGGCAAGGCCACGGTGGCGCTCTATGGCCTGGGCGTGCACTCGGTGATCGACCATCTCGGCGAACTCGGCACCTGCCTGGCCGACATCCGCCTGCGCCAGCTCAAGGGCGAGAAGCCCTGATCGAGATCATACACAGTTGGCCCCAGTGGATTAATCTACAGGTCAGCCCGTAGACCTTTCGCCGTGCGCCGTGGTCTATGCCAGTGCCTATCGATAAAAGGAAAGAACGTCATGCCTGATCGCGAGAAGTTACAACAGCAGGCCGATATTGTGCGTGAGCAACTGGAGAACCATCCCGAGTTGCCCGCCGAGAAACGTCAAGCATTGGAAGAGTTGATCGCCAAGTTCGAAGTCCAGTTGAAAATGGAACCGGCCACCCAGACGCCCAGCATCGCTGACGATGTGAACCGGGCAGTGGAAGGTTTTGAACTGGACCATCCAGGCATTGCCGGGACGTTGCGCAATATCGTGCTGACCCTTGGCAATATCGGCATCTAACACGAGCCCAAGCCAAACACAAAACCAAATGTGGGAGCTGGCTTGCCGGCGATAGCGGTGTATCAGTCACTTGATGAAGGACTGAAAGATCGCAATCGCAGGCAACCCAGCTCCCACAGTTTTTTGTATGAAGGCTTACTGACGCGCCAGCCGCACGTTCAGGAACTGGGTATTTTCAGTGCTGCGATACGGATTGATATCCAACCCACCCCGACGCACATACCGTGCATACACGGTCAACTTCTCCGGCTTGAGCAAGCGCTGCAAGTCCAGGAAGATCCGCTCCACACACTGTTCATGAAAGTCCGAATGCTGGCGAAAGCTGACGATATATTCCAGCAGGCTGGCGTGATCCAGCGCCGCACCACGGTATTCCACCACTACGCTGCCCCAGTCAGGCTGGCTGGTCACCGGGCAGTTGGATTTGAGCAGGTGGCTGTGCACGCTCTCCTCCACCACGCGCGAATCATCGCAACGCAGCAGTTCCGGGCGTGGGTGTTCGTAGCTGCTGACGTTGATATCCAGGCCGTCAATGCACACGCCCGGCAACGCCATCACGCCTTCTGCCTCGATGTCGGCCAGGCTGCGAATGCGCACGCTCACTGGCTTGCCGGCCGCAGAGCTGAGGTCGGTGCGCAAGGTGGCTTCAAGGCTTTGCGTATCGGCAAACGCGGTCTGGTTCAGCGAGTTGAGGTACAGCTTGAACGACTTGGACTCGATGATGTTCGGCGAGTCGGCCGGAATGCTGAACTCACCGATGGCCACCACCGGCTTGCCCGAGGGCAACAACCAGGACAGTTCGAAGCAGTTCCAGAAGTCCACGCCCTTGTAAGGCAGGGTCTCGGCGCTCAGGCCCAGCTCGGCCCACTTGGCGGCGCGTGGAATCGGAAACAGCAACGAAGGCGTATAGGTGCTGATGTATTCACTGGACTTGCCCAGCGGCGAATGTTCGGCTGCGGGATGCATGGCGGAAACCTGGCTAAATAAACCGCGCCAGTCTACCAGCCTTTGCTCGCCCCCTTAACAAACGCCTCACTCAACGGTCAGTTTGCCGACCATGCCCGCCTGGTAATGCCCGGGCAGGTTGCAGGCGAACTCAAGGCCTGTGGCCTGCTTGAACGTCCAGGTCAGCTCGGCCGTCTTGCCCGGCTCCACCAACACACTGTTGGGATCGTCGTGCTTCATGCCGCCCATGTCGCCGTGGCCCATGGCGCTGTGATCCATCTTGCCCATGCCGGTGGCGGTGAGCATGCCACTGGCTTGCATCTGCAACATCTCTTTCTGGTGGGCGGCATGCATGGCCGCGTTACCCAGGTTGAACTCATGCAGCAGCTGGCCTTTGTTGACCAGCAGAAAGCGCACGGTTTCACCGGCTTTTACGTCCAGGGACTTGGGCTCAAAGGCAATGTCCCGCAGCGTGACTTCAACGGTGCGCGTGGCTTTATCCGCCGGGGCCGGCTGGCCGAACGCGTAGGTGTGAGTCGCATCTGCCAGGGCATTGAAACTCAACGCCAGCAGGCAGCCTGCCAATAACAGAGGTGTACGCAACGCCATCTTTCACTCTCCAAAATAGGTATCCAGCTTGGGCAACACTTTAAGATGGCCTCGCTGCCAGCCAGCTGACTGCTAGATTACAACTTTGTCAGCTTGCGCCCATCCCCTGACGAGCACGGTATAAAGCCCAATGTTTTTTGTAGGAGCGAGCTTGCTCGCGAAGGGCTTAAGCACAACGCGTCAAGCCTGACAGCCCGCGTTACCGTTGGCGTTTTTCGCGAGCAAGCTCGCTCCTACATAGCCCCTATCAAGAGCCCGATATGAAACTGCTGATCGTCGAAGACCAACCCAAAACCGGTCACTACCTACGCCAGGGCCTGGCCGAAGCAGGCTTTACCACCGAACTGGTGGCCGACGGCACCAGTGGCCAGCACTTGGCGCTGACGGGCGACTATGACTTATTGATCCTCGATGTGATGCTGCCCGGCCGCGATGGCTGGCAAATCCTGCAGGCGGTGCGCAGTGCCGGCCTGGACATCCCGGTGCTGTTCCTCACCGCTCGCGATGCCGTAGAAGACCGAGTACATGGTCTGGAGCTGGGCGCCGACGATTACCTGGTCAAGCCCTTCGCCTTTTCCGAACTGCTGGCGCGGGTGCGCACCTTGTTGCGCCGTGGCAGCAGCACGCCGCAGGAGACCACGCTGCAACTGGCCGACCTGAGCCTGGACTTGATCCGCCGCCGCGTCGAGCGCAGCGGCCAGCGCATCGACCTCACCGCCAAGGAGTTCGCCCTGCTGGAGCTGCTGCTACGCCGCCAGGGCGAAGTGCTGCCCAAGACGCTGATCGCCTCCCAGGTGTGGGACATGAATTTCGACAGCGACACCAACATCATCGAAGTCGCCATTCGCCGCCTGCGCCTGAAAGTCGACGACAATTTCCCCAATAAGCTGATCCACACCGTGCGCGGCATGGGTTACGTGCTGGAGGAACGGTTCACGTGATCAAGCGCCTGTCCCTGACCAGCCGCCTGGCGCTGCTGTTTGCCGCCTGCACGGCGATGGTCTCGTTGATCGCCGGAGTGTTGTTCAACCGGGCCAGCGAGGCGCACTTCATGGAGCTGGACCAGCAACAGCTCGAAAGCAAACTGGTGGCCCTGCGCAGCACCTTGCAGGGTGTCGCCTCACCGAAAGACCTCGCCCGGCGAACCCCTCAACTGCGCGCCGAACTCGATCACCAGCCCGACCTCGCCTTGCGCATCACCGGGGCGGGGCAACGTTGGCTGGACGGCGCACCACACCTTCCCTTGCCCCAAGCACCCGGCCTGCACAGCCTGCAATACGCAGGCACCGACTATCGCGTATTCATCGCGCCCTTGACGCCCAGCCAACTGGATTCGCCACAACTGACCCTGATCCTCGACATCACCCACCACCAGCACTTTCTGCAACGCATGCAACGCTTGATCTGGCTGACCGTCGGCCTCTCGGCCCTGGCCACTGCCTTGCTCGGCGCCTGGGCTGCACGCAGTGGCTTGCGACCACTGCGGCGCATGGGCGAAGTGGCTGCCAGCGTCTCCGCCCACTCCCTGACGCAACGCTTACCCCAAGCGCAAATGCCGGTGGAGCTGGCGGAGCTCGCCCAGGCCGTCAACGCCATGCTGGCCCGCCTCGATGATGCGTTCCAGCGCCTGTCCGCCTTCAGCGCAGATATCGCCCACGAACTGCGCACGCCGCTGTCCAACCTGCTGACCCAGACCCAGGTCATCCTCACCCAGCCGCGCCCGCTGGAGGATTACCGCGAGGCGCTGCACAGCAACCTGGAAGAGCTGCAATGGATGGCGCAACTGGTCAACGACATGCTTTACCTGGCCAAAGCTGACCACGGCTTGCTGATGCCCAGCCGAGAAGCTCTGGATTTGGGCGATGAGGTCGACGCACTGTTGGAGTTCTTTACCCTGCTGGCGGAGGACGCACAGGTGACGCTGGTGCGCGAAGGCACCGCCCAGACGATGGGCGATCGCGGTATGTTGCGTCGGGCCTTGTCGAATCTGCTGGATAACGCGCTGCGGTTTACCCCACCGGGCGGTGAAGTGCGGGTGCGGATCGAGAGTGGCGTGACACTGACGGTTGAGAACAGCGGGGAAGGCATTCCTGCGTCGTTACTGCCGAGGCTGTTTGACCGGTTCTACCGAGCCGACCCGTCGAGGCGCGCAGGCAGCAGTGAACATGCGGGGCTGGGGTTGGCGATTACCCAGTCGATTGTACGCGCGCATGGCGGGAGGATTTATTGTGAGTCGCAGGCGGGCTGGACAAGGTTTGTGATCAAGTTGCCCAATGGCGACTGCTGATCGTTCCCACGCTCTGCATGGGAATGCATTCAGGGACGCTCTGCGTCCCAACAGCGGACGCGGAGCGTCCGGTGAGGCGTTCCCACGCAGAGCGTGGGAACGAGCAGGTTACGAATACCTGAGGGCGTGCGCCGGCTCAATCTTCGCCGCCCGATACGCTGGGTAAATCGTCGCCAAGAAGCTCAACACAAACCCCGCCGAGCAAATCAGCAACACATCCCCACCTTGCAGCTCCGAAGGCAGGTTGCTGACAAAGTACACATCCGAGCTGAAGATATGCTGCCCGCTCACCCGCTCCAGCCAGCCCACCAGCTCACTCACGTTCAGCGCCGCAATCACCCCCAGCACGCCGCCGATCAAGGTGCCGACCACGCCAATCACGGTACCCTGCACCATGAAGATCGCCATAATCTGCCGAGGTGTGGCGCCGATGGTACGCAGGATGGCGATGTCCGCGCCCTTGTCGTTCACCACCATGATCAAGGTGGCGATGATGTTGAACGCGGCCACGGCGACGATCATCAGCAGCAGCAGGCCGATCATGGTCTTTTCCATTTTCATCGCGCTGAACAGGCTGCCCTGGGTGTGGGTCCAGTCATCCGCCTTGTAAGCCGCGCCCAGGCTGGCGGCGATATCTGCCGAGACTTTGGGCGCTGCATACAGGTCCTTCACCGCCAGGCGCACGCTTTGCACCTGGTTGGGCTGCCAATGCTGGATTTCAGCGGCATCGGCCATGTGGATCAGGGCCATGGAGCCATCCAGTTCGGCGCCGACCTTGAAGATGCCCACCACATTCAGGCGCTGCATGCGCGGGGTGATACCGCCCGGGGCGCTGCTGAGCTCCGGCACGATCAGGGTCAGCTTGTCGCCCACGTTCAGGCGAAAACGCCGCGCAGTGATATCACCGACCACCACACCGAACTCGCCAGGTTTGAGGTCGTCGAGTTTGCCGCGCACGATGTGCTGGGCCACGATCGACACCTTGCCTTCCTGGGCCGGGTCGACGCCGCTGATCTCGATGGGCTGCATCGCGCCCTTATAGGAAAACATGCCATCCATCTGGGTGAAGGGCACAGCGGCGGTGACTTGCGGATTCTTCATCGCGGCCGCTGCCACCGGCTGCCAATCATCAATCGGCTTTACGCCGACGATGGTGGCGTGGGGCACCATGCCGAGGATGCGTGAGCTCATTTCACGCTGAAAGCCGTTCATCACCGAAAGCACTACGATCATCGCCAGTACGCCCAGGGCGAGGCCGATCATCGAGGTCATCGAGATAAACGAGACAAAACGGTTACGGCGCTTGGCGCGGGTATAGCGCGTGCCGATGAAAATCGATAACGGTCTGAACATTCGCGGGCACCGTTGGAAAAATGAAAAAGCCCGGCCTCAAAAAACCGGGCTTGCAACAGGTCAGATAGCGACCAGATGACCTTCCTGCAAATGCAGTACGCGGTCCATCTGCCGGGCCATGCTCATGTCATGGGTCACCACCAGGAACGCGGTGCGCATCTGGGTGCTCAGCTCCAGCATCAAGTCCTTGATGCCCTGGGCGGTGTGGGAGTCGAGGTTGCCGGTCGGCTCGTCGAGCATCACCAGGCCAGGGTTGTTCACCAGGGCGCGGGCAATCGCCACACGCTGGCGCTCACCACCGGACAGTTCGGCCGGCTTGTGCTCCAGGCGATGGCCGAGGCCCACACGCTCCAGCAAGGCCGTGGCCCGTTGGCGCGCTTCGGGAATCGCGGTCTTGCCGATCAACAGCGGCATGCACACGTTTTCCAGGGCGGTGAATTCCGGCAGCAAGTGATGGAACTGGTACACAAAGCCCAACGAGCGGTTACGCAGTTGGCCACGGGCCTTTTCATTCAAGGCCGAGAGTTCTTCACCGGCCAGCCATACGCTGCCCTGGGACGGCGTATCGAGGCCGCCCAGCAGGTTGAGCAACGTACTCTTGCCGGAACCGGAACTGCCGACGATCGCCACACGCTCGCCAGGGTGCAGTTCAAGCTGCAGGTTGGACAGCACCACCACCGACTCCGGGCCTTCCTCGTAGGATTTGCCCAGGTTGCGGCAGCTCAGGATTGCTTTTTCACTCATGCCCGATTCACTCATAACGTAATGCCTGTGCTGGCTGGGTACGTGCCGCGCGCCAGGCTGGATACAGGGTGGCAAGGAAGCTCAGGACCAACGCAGCGCCGCCCACCATCAGCACGTCCTGGGTTTGCACCTGGGACGGCAAGTAATCGATGAAGTAGACGTCGGCGTTGAGAAACTTGTGGCCGATCACCTTTTCAAGCAGGGCGATGGCGGCGCTGACGTTCAGCGCGGCCAAAATGCCCACCGCCGTGCCGATCAAGGTGCCAACCACGCCGATCACGGTGCCCTGCACCATGAAGATCGCCATGATCTGCCCCGGCGTGGCGCCCAACGTACGCAGGATGGCGATGTCGCCCTTCTTGTCGTTCACCACCATCACCAGCGTGGAGATGATGTTGAAGGCCGCCACGGCGACGATCAGCAACAACAACAGGCCGATCATGGCTTTTTCCATGCGGATGGCCTGGTACAGGTTGCCGTGGGTGCGGGTCCAGTCGCGAGCGTAGTACTCGGTTTCACCCAGGTGCTGGGCAATTTCCCAGGCGCCGCGCGGCGCATCGAACAGGTCGTTGAATTTCAGGCGCAGGCCCTGCACCTGGTCGGGCTGCCAGCGATGCAGGCGGGCCAGGTCGGTGAGATTGGTCAGACCGATGTAACCGTCGATCTCGCCAGCGCCGACGTGGAAGGTGCCCACCACGGTAAAGCGCTTCATGCGCGGGAACATGCCGGCCGGGGTCACGGTGACTTCCGGGGCGACGAAGGTCAGCTTGTCGCCAACCCCCACGCCCAGCTTGGCCGCGGCCTTGTCACCGATGACGATGCCAAAGCTGCCCGGCGACAGCTCGTCGAGCTTACCTTGCAGCATGAACTTGTCGATGATCGAGACGTTGCGCTCCTGGGCCGGGTCGATGCCGTTGAGCAGGATCTTCTGCACTTTGCCGTCATTGGTCAGCAACCCCTGCATCTGGGTAAACGGCGCTACCGCCACCACCTTGGGGTTCTGCTGGACCTTGGCGGCCAGGCTTTGCCAGTCGTTGATGGGCGCATCGCCCTCGATGGTCGCGTGGGGCACCATGCCCAGCACGCGGGTGCGCATCTCATGATCGAAGCCATTCATCACTGACAGCACCACGATCATCACGACCACGCCCAGGGCGAGACCGATCATCGAGGTCAAGGAAATGAACGACACAAAATGATTGCGACGCTTTGCACGGGTATAACGCGTGCCGATAAATACGAAGAGAGGTCTGAACATGTCGGGGCTTGTTCGGAGGAAAAGAAGACGTCCCGGTGGCGGGGTCTGGTCAGCAGCTTTACACTCAGACCATTACCGTTACCTGGGGTTCGCCATGTCGACATCAGATGAAGAAGAGCGCCGCGAATACTACCGTATCGACGACATGATCGCACTTCAAATCAAACCCCTGTCGGGCCCCGACGCGGCGAGCAAGGAAGTGTTGCTGGATGATTCACCTCTGTTCAATCTGCTCAGCGAGCTGCACTTGAGCGAATTCGAAGCCCAGCACCTGCTGCGCCAGATCAGCGAGAAAGACCGTAGCCTGGCGGCCTTCCTCAAAGTGCAGAACAAACGCCTGGATCTGCTCAGCCAGGTCATGGCTCGCGGTTTGCTGAACGAGGTGGGTGCGCCGCAACCGGTGATCCTCTCCGAGGGCGGCATCGACTTCCAGCACCCGACACCGCTGGCCGCCGACACTCACCTGGCGGTCAAGCTTGTGCTGATGCCCCAGGCGCTCGGCCTGTTGCTGCGCGCGCGGGTGACCCATTGCGACCCCAAGGGCGACGGCTTTGATGTGGGCACGGAGTTCGAGTCCATGACCGATGCCCAACGCCAACTGCTGGCGCGCTATATCCTGCAGAAACAGGCCCAGGAACGCCGCCTGGCGCGAGAACAAAGCGAAGACCTCTGAATGCGTATTCACGACGCCAGCCATCCTGGCGAAAAGGAGCAACTGTGACCCTGATTTACGGCCACCGCGGTGCCAAAGGCGAAGCACCGGAAAATACCCTGACCAGTTTTCAGGAATGTCTCAAACACGGCGTACGTCGTTGCGAACTGGACCTGCACCTGTCCATGGACGGCGAGCTGATGGTCATCCACGACCCGACCCTCAAGCGCACCACCGACCGGCGCGGCAAGGTCGTCGAGTACTCGGCGGCTGATTTGGTCAAGATGGACGCGCGCAAAGGCGGCCCAGGCTGGGTAAGCCCCTGCCCGATTCCACGCCTGGAGGAGTTGTTCGAACAGTGCGACTTCGATCACTGGCAACTGGAAGTCAAAAGCGCCTCGCGTACCCGTGCCGCCACCACTGTGCTGGCGATTCGCGAAATGGCTGTGCGCTTTGGCTTGATGGACAAGGTCACGGTCACGTCAAGCTCGCGGGAAGTGCTCAAGGCCGCCGTGGAACTCACCCCGGACCTGTCACGCGGGCTGGTCGCCGAATATGCCTGGCTCGACCCGCTGAAGGTCGCGCAGAACTACGGCTGTGAGTATTTGGCATTGAACTGGACGCTGTGCACCCCCGAGCGGCTGGAAAAAGCCCAGCGCCAGGGCTTGCATGTGTCCGTGTGGACAGTCAACGAACCTGCGCTGATGCGCAGGCTCGCCGACTTCGGCGTAGATAGCCTGATTACAGACTTTCCCGGTTTGGCCACTGCCACCCTCGAGAATTACTGAAATCGGTCTCCCCGGCCGGCTCAGGCCACCGGCCGGAGCCGCTCAAAAAAGCCGGTTGAGGCCGTCGTAGGCCGCGACCCGATAGGCTTCGGCCATGGTCGGGTAGTTGAAGGTGGTGTTGACGAAATACTTGAGGGTATTTTGCTCACCTGGCTGGTTCATGATCGCCTGGCCGATGTGCACGATCTCCGAGGCCTGGTAGCCGAAGCAATGCACGCCGAGTACTTCCAGGGTTTCGCGGTGGAACAGGATTTTCAGCATGCCTTGCGGCTCACCGGCAATCTGCGCACGCGCCATGCTCTTGAAGAACGCCTTGCCCACTTCGTAAGGCACCTTGGCCTTGGTCAGTTCGTGCTCGTTCTTGCCGATCGAGCTGATCTCGGGAATCGTGTAGATCCCGGTCGGCACGTCGTTCACGTAGCGCCAGCTGCCATTGTCGACAATGCTGCCAGCGGCCGAGCGGCCCTGGTCATGGGCGGCACTGGCCAGGCTTGGCCAGCCGATCACGTCACCGGCGCCGTAGATGTTCGGCACGCAGGTGCGGTAGTTCTCATCCACTTCGATCTGGCCACGGCTGTTGACCTTGACCCCGATGTTTTCCATGCCCAGCTTGTCGGTGTTGCCGGTACGGCCGTTGCACCACAGCAAGGCGTCGGCCTTGATCTTCTTGCCGGACTTGAGGTGCAGGATCACCCCATTGTCCAGGCCTTCGACCCGCTCGTACTCTTCGTTGTGGCGCACGGTGATGTTGTTGTTGCTGAAGTGGTAGCTCAACGCCTGGGAGATTTCCGAGTCGAGGAAGCTGAGCAACTGGTCGCGGTTGTCCACCAGTTCTACCAGTACACCCAGGCCACTGAAGATCGAGGCGTATTCACAGCCGATCACGCCGGCGCCGTAGATGATCAGTTTGCGTGGGGTGTGGCCCAGGCTCAGGATGGTGTCGCTATCGTAGATACGCGGGTGGTGAAAATCGATGTCCGCCGGGCGATACGGGCGCGAACCGGTGGCGATGATGATGTGCTTGGCCACCAGCTTCTCGACCACGCCATTGGCGCAGACCACTTCGACGGTTTGCTCGTCGGCGAAGCTGCCGGTGCCGAAAAACAGGTCGACGCGGTTACGGGCGTAGTAGCCAGTGCGCGAAGCGACTTGCTTGGAGATGACTTTTTCGGCGCTTTTCAACACGTCCGGGAACGAGAACCAGCGCGGCTCGCCAATGGCCCGGAACATCGGGTTGGTGTTGAACTGCATGATCTGGCGCACGGAGTGACGCAACGCCTTGGACGGGATGGTACCCAGGTGGGTGCAGTTACCGCCGACCTGGCGACGGCTATCGACCATCGCCACCTTGCGCCCTGCTTTGGCAGCGTTCATCGCCGCACCTTCTCCAGCCGGGCCGGAACCCAGTACCACCACGTCATAGTTGTAGACAGCCATGCGTACTCCTCAGAACAGGCCAGGCGTACGGTTGGACGCCAGGCTAAATCATGCCGCGGCCAGCGGTCATGAAGGACAATTTGGCTCAAGTGTGTGAACCGGGGCACAGTCTATAGAAGGCCGAGCGCCGCGAACATTAACCCTTGGTCGCGTCGTAGGCCAGTGTTGCCATACTACAGGACGCACATCAGCGCCGAATTCAGGATGAGCCATTATGCGACAACTATTTTTCTGTTTGATGCTGATGGTGTCGCTCACGGCGCACGCCAACGACGCACAGCGGCTCAAGCAGGCAAGCTTCCCCGCACAGGTCGAGGGGCTGGCCCTGAAAAACCAGGCGGTGTTCAACTATCTCTGGGCGGAGGTGTATGCCGCCGCGCTGTATGCACCCGCTGACCTGCCGGCAAAGCAGGCCTGGGACCAGCAGAAGGCTGTGCGCCTGGCGCTGTATTACTTTCGCGACATTGACCGCGATGATGTGATCAAGGCGGCCACCGTCACCTTGGAGCGCCAGCAAGCCAATGCCGGGTTGAACCCAGAGATAGCCAAGCTGCACGCGCGCTTTCGGGATATTCGCAGCGGTGATCGCTACGCCCTGGATTTTCGTCCGGGGCGCGGGTTGAATCTGGAGATTAATGGGCAGGTGGTGTTCAGCAGCCCAGACGCAGAATTAGCGAAGGCCTACCTGGGTATCTGGCTGGCGGCCAATGGGCTGTCGGACAGTTTGCGCAACACGCTACTCAAGTGATGGCCGCGTTGACGGCTCCATCGTCATCGCAGGCAAGCCAGCTCCCACAGATAAATGCATTTCAACTGTGGGAGCTGGCTTGCCTGCGATAAGGCCCTCCCAGACACCACAAAACCCACAGGCATAAAAAAGCCCCGAACCAGTCGGGGCTTTTTATTCAGCGCAAAGGCTTAGCGCGGAAACGCAGGCGGGTTGACCCCAGCCATGTCTTCCATCACGCGAACCACCTGGCAGCTGTAGCCGAACTCGTTGTCGTACCACACATACAGCACAACACGGTTGTCCTGGGTGATGGTCGCTTCGGCGTCCACCACACCGGCGTGGCGCGAGCCGACGAAGTCGGTGGAGACCACTTCCTGAGAATTGACGAAGTCGATCTGCTTATGCAGGTCGGAGTGCAGCGCCATGTAGCGCAGGTACTCGTTCATCTCTTCACGGGTGGCGGCTTTCTCAAGGTTGAGGTTGAGAATGGCCATCGACACGTTCGGCGTCGGTACACGGATGGCGTTACCGGTCAGCTTGCCAGCCAGCTCAGGCAGGGCCTTGGCAGCAGCGGTGGCAGCACCGGTCTCGGTGATCACCATGTTCAACGCGGCGCTACGGCCACGGCGATCGCCCTTGTGGAAGTTGTCGATCAGGTTCTGGTCGTTGGTATACGAGTGAACGGTTTCAACGTGGCCGTTAACGATGCCGAACTTGTCATTCACAGCCTTGAGCACCGGCACGATGGCGTTGGTGGTGCAGGAAGCGGCGGACACGATCTTGTCGTCAGCGGTGATTTCAGCGTGGTTGATGCCGTGCACGATGTTCTTGAGCTTGCCTTTGCCAGGCGCGGTCAGCACAACGCGGTCGACACCCGGGCAAGCCAGGTGCTGGCCCAGGCCCTCGGCATCGCGCCATACGCCGGTGTTGTCCACCAACAGGGCGTTCTGAATGCCGTACTGGGTGTAATCCACCTCGGTCGGGTTCTTCGCGTAGATCACCTGGATCAGGTTACCGTTGGCGGTGATGGTGTTGTTTTCTTCGTCAATGGTGATGGTGCCATTGAACGAGCCGTGTACCGAATCGCGACGCAGCAGGCTGGCGCGCTTGGTCAGGTCGTTCTCGGCGCCTTTGCGCACCACGATGGCACGCAGGCGCAGGCCGTCGCCACCACCGGTTTTCTCGATCAGGATGCGCGCCAGCAGGCGGCCGATACGGCCAAAGCCGTACAACACCACGTCGGTGCCTTTGCGGGCGGCAGCGTTTTGCTGGCCAACCACATCGGCCATTTCTTCACGTACGAACTGCTCGGCAGTGCGGCCGGCGCCTTCTTTACGGAATTTGTAGGCCAACTTGCCCAGGTCTACCGAAGCCGCGCCGAGCTTGAGCTCGCTCATGGCTTTGAGCAGTGGGAATGTTTCGTGGACGGAGAGTTCGCTGTCGTCGGCGGAGCGATGGCGCGCAAAGCGGTGGGCTTTGAGAATCGCGATGACAGACTGGTTGATCAGGCTGCGGCCATAGATCGAGCTCACCACATTGTTATTGCGGTACAGCTGGCCGATAAGCGGAATCATCGCTTCTGCGAGTGCTTCACGGTCGATCCATTCACCAAGACACTGGTCGGGCTTCTGAGTCACGGGAACCTTCCACATGTAGGGGCAGAAAAAAGGGGCTACATTATGTCGCCCGACTGAGCGTTGAGCAATGCGCGAAGGGCAACAAAAAGCCCTTGCAAAAAAATACCACCGCGCTACAGCCCAGGAAACACGCGGGTTCCAGAAGGCCACTAGTTTGGCGAGTAGGCCGACTTGTCCGTAACTCTCCTAAACATTCGCGCTTTTTGGCACTACATATTGAGTCAAAACCCGCCATTGTTTGTCTTAGCCACTACATTTCCTGCAAACCGTAATAGGCACAGTCAGCAACTGACAGGCGGCACCTGGGGCCGTTACAATTACTGACTTTGTCGCAACGCTTGGAGCTCAACCTTCCGTGCCCGTTCTGCGTCTACCGCTACTCCCTGCCGCGGCAGGTAAACAGCACTGGGGCAACCTGCCCGGTGCCGCCCTGAGCCTGGCCATTGCCGAGGCTGCCAGCGCAGCCAAGCGCTTTACCCTGCTGCTCACCGCCGACAGCCAAAGTGCCGAACGGTTGGAGCAGGAGCTGAGCTTCTTCGCCCCGGATTTGCCGGTGCTGCATTTTCCCGACTGGGAAACCCTGCCCTACGACCTGTTCTCGCCGCACCAGGACATCATCTCCCAGCGCATCGCCAGCCTGTACCGCTTGCCCGAACTGGCCCACGGCGTGCTGGTGGTGCCGATCACCACCGCCCTGCACCGCCTGGCACCGACCAAGTTCCTGCTCGGCAGCAGCCTGGTGCTGGACGTGGGCCAGAAGCTCGACGTCGAGCAGATGCGCACGCGCCTGGAAGCCAGCGGCTACCGCTGCGTCGACACGGTGTACGAGCACGGTGAGTTCGCGGTGCGCGGCGCCTTGATCGACCTGTTCCCGATGGGCAGCAAGTTGCCGTACCGCATCGACCTGTTCGATGACGAGATCGAGACGCTGCGCACCTTCGACCCGGAGAACCAGCGTTCCATCGACAAGGTCGACTCGATCAAGCTGCTGCCGGCGCGGGAATTCCCGTTGCAAAAAGACGCGGTAACACGCTTCAAGGCGCGCTTTCGTGAGCGCTTCGATGTGGACTTCCGTCGCTGCCCGATCTTCCAGGACTTGAGCAGCGGGATTACACCTGCCGGTATCGAGTACTACCTGCCGTTGTTCTTCGACGAAACCTCCACCCTCTTCGACTACCTGCCGCAGGACACCCAGGTGTTCTCGCTGCCGGGTATCGAACAGGCGGCGGAAAACTTCTGGAACGATGTGCGCAACCGCTACGAAGAACGTCGCGTCGATCCATCCCGGCCTTTATTGCCGCCCGCTGAACTGTTCCTGCCAGTTGAAGACTGCTTCGCGCGCCTGAAAAACTGGCCGCGTGTAGTAGCCAGCCAGCAGGACGTGGACGCCGGCAGTGGCCGCGAGCGTTTCCCGGCGAGCGCGTTGCCCGATTTGGCGATCCAGGCCAAAGCCACGCAACCGCTGGAGGCGCTGTCGAACTTCCTCGGCGACTTCCCGGGCCGCGTGCTGTTTACCGCCGAATCCGCCGGGCGTCGCGAAGTGCTGCTGGAGCTGTTGGAACGCCTGAAGCTGCGGCCGAAAACCGTCGACAGCTGGCCGGATTTTGTCGCCAGCAAAGAGCGCCTGGCAATCACCATCGCGCCGCTGGACGAAGGGCTGCAACTGGATGACCCGGCGCTGGCCTTGATCGCCGAAAGCCCGCTGTTCGGCCAGCGCGTGATGCAGCGCAGGCGCCGGGAAAAACGCGCCGATGCCAACAACGACGCGGTGATCAAGAACCTCACCGAGCTGCGCGAAGGCGCGCCGGTGGTGCATATCGACCACGGTGTAGGCCGCTACCTGGGCTTGCAGACCCTGGAGATCGACAACCAGGCCGCCGAATTCCTCACCATGGAATACGCCGAGGGCGCCAAGCTCTACGTGCCGGTGGCCAACCTGCACCTGATCGCCCGCTACACCGGCAGCGACGACGCCTTGGCGCCGTTGCACCGCCTGGGCTCCGAGACCTGGCAGAAAGCCAAGCGCAAGGCCGCCGAACAGGTGCGCGACGTGGCCGCCGAACTGCTCGACATCTATGCCCGCCGTGCTGCCCGCGAAGGTTATGCCTTCGCCGACCCGAAAGCCGACTACGCCACTTTCAGCGCCGGCTTCGCCTTCGAAGAAACCCCGGACCAGCAAACCACCATCGAAGCGGTGCGCGCCGACATGCTCGCGCCCAAGCCGATGGATCGCCTGGTGTGCGGCGACGTGGGCTTCGGCAAGACCGAAGTGGCCATGCGTGCAGCCTTTATTGCGGTACACGGCGGTCGCCAGGTGGCGATCCTGGTGCCAACCACCCTGCTTGCCCAGCAGCACTACAACAGCTTCCGCGACCGCTTTGCCGACTGGCCGGTGACCGTGGAAGTAATGAGCCGCTTCAAGTCCGCCAAGGAAGTGAATGCCGCCGTCGCCGACCTGGCCGAGGGCAAGATCGACATCGTCATCGGTACTCACAAGCTGCTGTCGGACGATGTGAAGATCAAGAACCTGGGCCTGGTGATCATCGACGAAGAACACCGCTTTGGTGTGCGCCAGAAAGAACAGCTCAAGGCCCTGCGCAGTGAAGTCGATATCCTCACCCTCACCGCCACGCCAATTCCGCGCACGCTGAACATGGCGGTGTCGGGCATGCGCGACCTGTCGATCATCGCCACGCCACCGGCGCGTCGCCTGTCGGTGCGCACCTTCGTGATGGAGCAGAACAAGAGCACGGTCAAGGAAGCCCTGCTGCGCGAACTGCTGCGCGGCGGCCAGGTGTATTACCTGCACAACGATGTGAAAACCATCGAGAAATGCGCCGCCGACCTCGCCGAACTGGTACCTGAGGCCCGTATCGCCATCGGCCACGGGCAGATGCGCGAGCGCGAACTCGAACAGGTGATGAGCGACTTCTACCACAAGCGCTTCAACGTGCTGATCGCCTCGACCATCATTGAGACCGGCATCGACGTGCCGAGCGCCAACACGATCATCATCGAGCGTGCCGACAAGTTCGGCCTGGCGCAGCTGCACCAATTGCGCGGTCGCGTCGGGCGCAGTCACCACCAGGCCTATGCCTACCTGCTCACACCGCCGCGCCAGCAGATCACTTCCGATGCGGAAAAACGCCTGGAAGCGATCGCCAATACCCAGGACCTCGGTGCCGGCTTTGTATTGGCCACCAATGACCTGGAAATCCGGGGTGCCGGTGAATTGCTCGGCGACGGCCAGAGCGGGCAGATCCAGGCGGTGGGTTTCACGCTGTATATGGAGATGCTCGAACGCGCGGTAAAAGCCATCCGCAAAGGCGAACAACCTAACCTCGACCAACCCTTGGGCGGCGGCCCGGAGATCAACCTGCGCTTGCCGGCGTTGATTCCCGAAGACTACCTGCCGGATGTGCATGCACGGTTGATCCTGTACAAGCGCATTGCCTCGGCGGCCGACGAAGAAGGCCTCAAGGACTTGCAGGTAGAGATGATCGACCGTTTCGGCCTGCTGCCTGAACCGACCAAGAACCTGGTGCGCCTGACCCTGCTCAAGTTGCAGGCCGAGCAGTTGGGCATCAAGAAAGTCGACGCAGGGCCGCAAGGCGGGCGTATCGAATTCGAAGCGCAGACGCCGGTCGACCCGTTGGTGCTGATCAAGCTGATCCAGGGCCAGCCCAACCGCTACAAGTTCGAAGGGGCTACGCTGTTCAAGTTCATGGTGCCGATGGAACGCGCCGAAGAACGCTTCAACACTTTGGAGGCGCTGTTTGAACGCCTCATTCCGAAATCCGTTTAAGGACGCCCCCATGCGCGTGTTCCGCATTTTGAGCCTGTTGTTGGTGGTACTCGCACCTTCGGCCTTTGCCGACAGCCTGTATCAGGTGGAAATGATCCTGGTGCGCCAGAATGCAGAGCCGGTGATCAGTAGCCGCGCCGCGCCGGAAAACTGGGATGCCGGAGCGCCGCGCCTGGGTGAGCGGATGAGCCCGCCGCGCCTGGGCAATATCGTCGACAAGCTGCGCGCCGACGCCAACTACACGGTATTGGCCCACAAGGCCTGGGAACAGAACCTTGGCGAGCAAGCGGTGAAGGTGGCGATCACCGACGGCCAGGAGCAATTCGGCCAGTTCCCTATCGAAGGGGTGTTGAGCCTGCAACTGGGGCGCTTTACCGATATCGACGCGGACTTCTGGATCAACCAGTTCGATGGCAACGGCAGCGTGATCGCCAGCGAACACTTGAGCCAGAAAGACGTGCGCACCAAGAACAACCAGCTCAACTACCTGGACGGCGGCCACCTGGCGCTGCTGATCAAGATCACCTCGCTGACCGCCAAGCCACCCAGCGCACCACCGCCCGACCTTCAGGACTGATTGCGCGCCATGCCCCTGACGTCGTCGTTGACCAAACCCCTGGCCCCTTCGTGGGCCAATCGCTTCAAAGAGCAAAGCCTCGAGCGCGGGCGACGCTACGCCCTGGAGAACCGCGTGCGCATCGTCGAGTGCGGCGACAGCACCATCACCGCCAGTTGCGAAGGCTCGGGCGGCAATGTTTACCGCCAGACCATCTCACTGCGCGAATCGGCCAAGGGCCTGCTGATCCTGGTGGACAGCCGCTGCACGTGCCCGGTGCACACCAACTGCAAACACATCGCGGCGGTGCTGCTCAAGGTTCAGGAAACCCTGGCCTACCCGGCAGCGGCCCAGGATGCGCAACTGCTGGAAAAACTCCAGGCCGTGCTCGATAACCGCGTTGTCCTGCCGCAGGTGGTGATGGACGACGTGCAACCGGTGCCACGCCTGTGGCTGGCCAGCGTGGAATTCAGCGCGTTCGAGCCGCGCAACGGCAAGATGCAGCGCTATATCCAGCACCGTGCAGCGTTGTCGTTCAACTACCTGGGCAACTATGTCAGCGGGCAAAAAAATGCTGACATTATTGTGCGCCAGGAGACGCAGAGCCTGCGGATCAAGCGCCATCCCGAGCAAGAACAGGCCTATCGCGAACACCTGCGCCTGCTTGGCTTCAAGATCGCCACGCGCCAGAGCAAGGCCCTGCCGGAAAGCGCCGGCGAGCTCTTCGAAATGGTCAATGACAGTGCCTGGCTGAACTTCACCCTCAATGTGTCGCCCACTTTGCGTGCCGAGGGCTGGGAGCTGCAGATCGATGAAGACTTCGGCTTTGACCTCAGCCCCGTCGATGACTGGTATGCCACGGTCGATGAAGGGCCGGAACGCGATTGGTTTGACCTGGAGCTGGGCATCATCGTTAACGGCGAACGCTTGAGCCTGCTGCCGATCCTGCTGAACCTGATGCGCTCCCACACCGAGATCCTCAACCCGGAGAAACTGGCGCGGCGCCGCGATGAAGAGCTGATCCTAGTGAACATCCCCGGCCTGCCCAACGGCCACGGCCCGCTGCAAGTGGCGCTGCCCTACGGCCGCTTGAAGCCGGTGCTGGCGACCCTCGGCGAGTTTTACCTGCAGGAAGCCGGCACCACCGCGCTGCGCCTGGCCAAGGCCGACGCCATACGCCTCAACCCGCTGGAAGACCTGCCACTGCAATGGGAAGGCGGCGAGAAGATCCGCAACTTCGCCCAGCGCCTGCGTGATATCAAGGATTTCACCTGCGTGGCGCCCGAAGGCCTGAATGCGACCTTGCGCCCCTACCAGTTGGAAGGTCTGAGCTGGATGCAGTCGCTGCGCCAACTCGAGGTGGGCGGGATACTCGCGGATGACATGGGCCTGGGCAAAACCTTGCAGACCCTGGCGCACATCCTCACCGAAAAAAACGCAGGGCGCCTTGATCGGCCGTGCATGGTCGTGATGCCTACCAGCCTGATCCCGAACTGGCTGGATGAAGCCGCGCACTTCACCCCGCAGTTGAGAGTGCAGGCACTTTATGGCGCGGGGCGTAAGAAACATTTCGCCAACCTGAATGACTACGACCTGCTGCTGACCACCTACGCCCTGCTGCCCAAGGACATTGAACAGCTCGCCGCCCTGCCCTTGCACGTCTTGATCCTGGATGAAGCGCAGTACATCAAGAACCCGTCCAGCAAGGCGGCCCAGGCCGCACGCGAGCTGAATGCCCGCCAGCGCCTGTGCCTGAGCGGCACGCCTTTGGAAAACCACTTGGGCGAACTGTGGTCGCTGTTCCACTTCCTGCTGCCGGGCTGGCTGGGCGACGTGAAGAGCTTCAACCGTGATTACCGCGTGCCGATTGAAAAACGTGCCAGCGAGGTGCGATTGCAGCACCTCAACGGTCGGATCAAACCCTTCCTGCTACGCCGCACCAAGGAACAAGTGGCAACCGAACTGCCACCCAAGACCGAAATCATCCACTGGGTCGACCTCAACGAGGCCCAGCGCGACGTGTACGAAACCATGCGCCTGGCCATGGATAAAAAGGTCCGCGACGAGATCACCCGCAAGGGCGTGGCCCGCAGCCAGATCATCATCCTCGAAGCCCTGCTCAAACTGCGCCAGGTGTGCTGCGACTTGCGCCTGGTCAACGACGCCAACCTGCCCGCCCGCGGTAGCAGCTCGGGCAAGCTCGACAGCCTGATGGACATGCTCGACGAGCTGTTTGCCGAAGGCCGCCGGATCCTGCTGTTCTCACAGTTCACCTCGATGCTGAGCCTGATCGAGGCCGAACTGAAAAAGCGCGGCATTGCCTACACCCTGCTGACCGGCCAGACCCGGGATCGACGTACACCGGTGAAGGATTTCCAGAGCGGTAAGTTGCAGATCTTTTTAATCAGCCTGAAGGCCGGCGGCGTCGGCTTGAACCTGACCGAAGCCGACACGGTTATCCACTATGACCCCTGGTGGAACCCGGCCACGGAAAACCAGGCCACCGACCGTGCATACCGCATCGGGCAGGAAAAGCCGGTGTTCGTGTACAAGATGATTGCCCGGGGCACGGTGGAGGAGAAAATCCAGCATTTGCAGAAGGAGAAGTCCGATCTGGCTGCGGGCGTGCTGGATGGGCGAACGACGGGGGATTGGCAGTTGGGCAATGACGAGATTGAAGCGTTGTTTGCGCCGTTGCCCAATAAGCAAGAGAAGCGCTGACTGTTAGGCCGCCTTCGCGAGCAAGCCAGCTCCCACACCTGAATGTATTCACAAATCAAAATGTGGGAGCTGGCTTGCCTGCGATGGCCGCGCTTCGGTTTTCAGTCGATCAACTGCGCATCACGCAACGCAGTAAGCGCTGTCAGCCAACGCGGATCCTGTTTGTAATCAGTCGACGCAACCGCCTGCCCACGCATACGCGCAATCCGCGCCGATGGCGTGACCTTCATCCGCTGTGCTGCACTGAGCGCCAGCTCGGCCGCCGCACGGTCATTGCACACCAAGCCCATGTCACAACCAGCGGTCAGCGCCGCTTCGATCCGACTGGCCGCATCGCCGACCACATGGGCGCCGGCCATGGACAGGTCATCGCTGAAGATCACCCCGTCAAACTGCAACTCACCGCGCAGGATGTCCTGCAACCAGCGACGCGAAAAACCAGCAGGCTGGGCATCGACCTGCGGGTAGATGACGTGCGCCGGCATCACGGCGGCTAATTGCTTGCTCAGGCGTGCGAAAGGCACCAGGTCGTTGGCGCGAATCTGCTCCAGGCTGCGCTCGTCATTGGGAATGGCGACGTGGGAATCGGCCTCGGCCCAACCATGGCCAGGGAAGTGCTTGCCGGTGGCGGCCATGCCGGCGCTGTTCATGCCACGGATAAAGGCACCCGCGAGCACGGCAGCGCGCTCGGGGTCGCCTTCGAAAGCACGGGTACCGACCACGGCGCTGCGTTGGTAGTCGAGGTCCAGCACGGGGGCAAAACTCAGGTCCAGGCCCACCGCCAGCACCTCGGTGGCCATGATCCAGCCGCACTGCTCAGCCAGGTATTCAGCGTTGGGGTTATCCGCCAGCGCACGCATGGCCGGCAGGCGCACGAAGCCTTGGCGCAGACGCTGTACGCGGCCGCCTTCCTGATCCACAGCCAGCAGCAGGTCCGGGCGCACTGCGCGAATGGCTGCGCTCAATTCGCGAACCTGACGCGGGTGCTCGATATTGCGCGCAAAAATGATCAGGCCGCCCACTTCCGGTTGGCGCAACAGATGACGATCCTCGGCCGTGAGCCAGGTACCGGCGACGTCGACCATCAAAGAACCTTGCAGGGCAGCAGTCATAAACCTTCCTTAAATAACGCACACAACCCGTGGTCCCTACCAGGCAGGGCAAGGACGACGGGTTGTGAATAAATAGCTGAAATCGGCATGGCGGCTAGCTTAGCGGATGCAAGCGACCGCGCCCACCCGCAGCGATCAAACCTTGGCGGCGACCGGTACGGTTTTACTGCGCGGGCGCAACTGGGCGGTGGCCATGGCCGGGTCGGTGACGCCGGTTTCGGCGCGCATGCCAGCGGCAAGGAACGGCACCATCAGGCGCATGACTTGCTCGATGGACGTGTTCACACCGAAATCGGTCTCGGCAATTGCCCGCAACGCCTTGATACCCGACATGCTGAAAGCTGCGGCACCGAGCATGAAATGCACACGCCAGAACAGTTCGATAGGCGGAATACGCGGCGCCGCTTCGTTGACCAGCAGCATATAGCGGCGGAACACCTTGCCGTACATGTCTTCCAGATAACGGCGCAAGTGGCCCTGGCTCTGGCTGAACGCCAGGCCAAGCAGGCGCATGAAGATCGATAAATCGTTGCCGCTACGGGGCTGCACGACCAACGCTTGCTCCACGAGGATTTCCAGCAGCTCTTCCAGGCTGGGCTTGTGATCGGCCTTGGCCTGGCGGCGTTCCAGCTCACGGTCGAGGCTTGCGCAGAACGGGCCCAGAAAGCGTGAGAACACCGCCTGGATCAGAGCCTTTTTCGAGCCGAAGTGGTAATTCACGGCGGCCAGGTTGACCCCAGCCTTGCTGGTGATCAGACGCAATGAAGTTTCAGCAAATCCTTTTTCCGCGAACAATTGCTCGGCAGCATCGAGAATGCGTTCAACGGTTTCCGACTGGGCCATGGCTACTCCGCCTGACAAACACTTGTTTGAAACATACGTTTCAGAGTGTGTCTTGTCAAGCCTGCGGGTCCGCTTTGCGGCTGGTCGGTCATCTGTTTCACCGCTATTTAATCATATCCTCGCAGCTCTGTAGGCAGCGCCGCTTCTGCTCTGTAGGACGGCTGACGGATGACCGTCCAGCGGAGCCGCCAAAAAGGATGATTGCCAAGCGCAGTTCACTGTATATAATCCCAGTCACTGTATAAAAAGACAGAGCGATCAACATGCTAAAACTGACGCCACGCCAAGCTGAGATTCTGGCTTTTATCAAGCGCTGCCTTGATGACAATGGTTACCCGCCTACCCGTGCGGAGATTGCCCTGGAATTGGGGTTCAAGTCCCCGAACGCCGCCGAGGAACACCTCAAGGCACTCGCTCGCAAAGGTGCGATCGAGATGACCCCCGGTGCTTCGCGGGGTATTCGCATCCCTGGCTTCGAAGCCAAGGCAGACGAGTCGACATTGCCGATCATCGGTCGCGTCGCCGCAGGTGCGCCGATCCTGGCGCAGCAGCACGTCGAGGAATCCTGCAACATCAACCCGACCTTCTTCCATCCGCGTGCCGACTACCTGTTGCGTGTGCACGGCATGAGCATGAAGGACGTGGGCATCTTCGACGGCGACCTGCTGGCCGTGCATACCACCCGCGAAGCCCGCAATGGCCAGATCGTCGTTGCCCGTATCGGCGACGAGGTCACGGTCAAACGCTTCAAGCGCGAAGGCAGCAAGGTCTGGCTCCTGGCCGAAAACCCTGAGTTTGCCCCGATCGAAGTCAACCTGAAAGACCAGGACCTGGTGATCGAAGGCTTGAGTGTCGGCGTCATTCGCCGTTAAAGGAGGCATCATGCAGCTCGTGCACACCCCACAACACACACAACTGTCGCTGTTCGAGGCCTTCATGGCCCAGCCCCTTGCGCCAATCCTCAAGGAAACGGTCGAAGCCCCCTGGGGCGGCGAACCTGAGGCGTTCAGTGAATTGTCGTTGCGCGGTGCGGCTGAGAGCTGCCTGAACCTGCTGGCACCTATCCTGCGCGAATTGAGCGAAGATCAGGACGCCCGCTGGCTGACATTGATCGCCCCGCCCGCCAGCCTCACCCAGGCCTGGCTGCGGGACGCCGGGCTCAACCGCGAGCGCATCCTGTTGCTGCAACCACGCGGCGCACAAAGCGCCCAGCAACTAACCTGCGAAGCCTTGCGCCTGGGCCGTAGCCATACGGTGGTGAGCTGGTTGAACCCACTGAATGCCAGCGCCAAGCAGCAACTTATCAGCGCTGCGCGCACGGGTGATGCACAGAGTTTGAATATTCGATTGGGGTAATGATGGGCGCGCCACAGAAGCAGCCTTCACGAAGGACTCAGTGAAGAACGCGCGGCCCTTCTTCTTTCTCCGGCTCGCCTTCGGCAAGGCGACCTGCCATCTGCACACCCACGCTCAACATGGCTTTAGCCACTTCGACGTGCTGGCCTTGCAGGAAGACTTTGGCGTCTTCGGAGAAATCCAGAATAACCAGAGAACCCTCGTCCTCCGCCCGGCGCAGTTCGATTCGGCCGTCAGGCAGTTCAACAATTTCCAGAAAGGACGTTGGCATAAAAGTCTGTTCTCCACGAAAGGCCTGGATTATATCAGTCATCCACCCAGCCTCGCAGGGGATATGGACAGGTTTGTTGACGGCTTGATGAATGGTGCCCTAGGGAACACGCTTCTCTGTGTGGGAGCTGGCTTGCCTGCGATGGCGGTGGGTCAGTTATCACAGGGCTTTTCTGACTCGCCTCTATCGCAGCATGGGCATCACAGAACTTTGCAAGCTGTAGCAGCCAACGGTAACCACGATGCGAAGCGAGCCGGTCCTGATCTTGATCTGCTTGTGATCTTGATCTGCTTGTGATCTTGATCTGGCTTTTGATCTTAGGCGCCCCGTTAAACCACGCTGGCCGAGCCTAGGCGAGGTGCCGAGTGGTGGGGCAAGAGCGCTTTGGTTACTTTCGCGCTTTTCGAAAGTGACCCGCCGGCGGAACCCTAAGTGGCCGTTACCGCAGGAATGGATATGTACTCGGTATAACAGGGTCGCCTGTCAGGCCGCCATCGCAGGCAAGCCAGCTCCCACATTTGGATCCTAGGGCGTCAGGTAGATAAGCGTCGGCCGTCCGGCCGTCGCGGGAGCAAGCTCCATCGCCACAGGTTCAGCGTCGCTGCGCAGCCAGCCCCCTCATTTACTCCTTCAACACTCGTTGAGCCCTTCACGAAAGCGCAGCGCCATCTTCTTCAACTCCTGGCGCCAGCCTTCCAACTCTTCGCGGCTCAAAGGCTTGGGCTCATCCTGTTCCAAGGCCACGGCGACGATCAGCGGCTGGGTGACATCCCCCTTGGGCACATGGGGAATACGCGGCGGCTGAAACATATCCGCATGTGCTTTGAGCAGCCGCGCCACCCAACTGTCGGGGCTCTGGGCCATTTCCACCAGTTCGGCCAACTCGGGGATCGCCATGGCGTCCAGCACTTCACGATTCATGATCATTTCTGCACGCGGCGCACCGGCCTGGGGTAGGCGGTAGAACCCGGCGATTTCATGGCACAGCCCCAGCAAGGCACCGTACAGGTGGAACAACGCCGCTTCGCGCCCCGCCTGTACCAGCGCGATGGCGTTCATCTCTTTCCCTTCCTCGGCACGGCCAAGGGCCTCCAGGGATAAACCCGCGAAGTAAATTTTCTGATTGGTACGGGTATAGAGTTCGTTGGCCATGACGGCAATCTCCACAACGAATAGGCGTGATGCTGACTGCGTAGGAGCGAGCTTGCTGTGGCGAGGGAGCTTGCTCCCGCTCGACTGCGTAGCAGTCGCCAGCTATTGGGGGCGCTTCGCACCCCAGCGCAAGCAAGCTTGCTCGCCACAACAAACTCAATCCTACAGTAAGCAAAAGCCGTCTATACAGACGGCTTTTGGCGTTAACAGACTAGCGGATCAAGCGCCCTGGCGCTTGTCCTCGACCTTCCACTTGCCGCCGTCGTAGAACGCTTTCCAGCCAGTAGGCTTGCCGTCCACTTCGGTCTGCACGTACTGCTCCTTGGTCTTGCGGCTGTAGCGGATCACGGCTGGACGACCATCCGGGTCCTTCTTCGGCGCTTCACACAGGAAGTGGTACTTCGGATCGATCTCGTCCTTGTGCGGCACGATCTCCATCACCAGTGGCGCACGGGTCTCGCGGTTTTTCGGGAACTGGCTCGCAGCCAGGAAAAGCCCCGAAGCGCCGTCACGCAGAATGTAGGTGTCGTTGACCTTCTCGCACTTGAGCTCGGGCATTTTCACCGGGTCCATCTTCGGCGGCGCCGCGTCACCGCTTTTCAGCAGTTTGCGGGTGTTCTTGCAGGTTGGGTTGGTGCACCCGAAGAACTTGCCGAAACGGCCAGTCTTGAGCTGCATCTCGCTGCCGCACTTGTCGCATTCCAGGCTCGGGCCTTCATAGCCCTTGATGCGATAGGTGCCCTCTTCGATCTCGTAGCCGTTGCAATCAGGGTTGTTACCACAGATGTGCAGCTTGTGCTTCTCGTCCAGCAGGTAGGCGTCCATCGCCGTGCTGCAGATCGGGCAGCGATGCTTGCCACGCAGCACCAGCGACTCGGACTCACCCTCGTCGTCAGCCGCGATTTCATCGCCCGGTACCAGGTTGACGGTCGCCTTGCAGCGCTCTTTGGGCGGCAGGCTGTAGCCCGAGCAACCGAGGAACACGCCGGTGGAGGCGGTACGAATCTGCATCGGTCGACCGCAGGTAGTGCACGGAATATCCGTCATCACCGGCTGGTTGGCGCGCATCCCGTTCTCGGGGTTCTCAGCCACTTCGAGCTTTTTCTTGAAGTCGCCGTAGAACTCGTCCAGCACGTTTTTCCAGTCGCGTTCGCCCTGGGCCACGTCATCGAGGTTCTCTTCCATGCCGGCAGTGAAGCCGTAGTCCATCAGGTTGGAGAAGCTCTCCGACAGACGCTCGGTCACGATGTCACCCATCTTTTCCGAATAGAAACGACGGTTGTGCAGCGCAACGTAGCCACGGTCCTGGATGGTGGAGATGATCGCCGCGTAGGTCGACGGACGACCGATACCGCGCTTCTCCATCTCTTTCACCAGGCTGGCTTCGGAATAACGCGCCGGCGGCTTGGTGAAATGCTGGGACGGGTCGAGCTTGATCAGCTTCAGCGTGTCGCCCTGGGCCATGTCCGGCAGCACATCATCATCGCCAGGCTTGGCGATCTGCGGCATCACACGGGTGTAACCGTCGAACTTGAGGATACGGCCCTTGGCCCGCAACTCGAAATCGCCCGCGCCCACGCTGACGGTAGTAGACAGGTATTGCGCCGGCAGCATCTGGCAAGCCAGGAACTGGCGCCAGATCAGCTCGTAGAGGCGCTCAGCGTCGCGCTCCATGCCGCTCAGCTTGGCAGGCGTGGTGTTGGCGTCAGAAGGACGAATCGCTTCGTGAGCCTCTTGTGCGCCTTCCTTGCTGCTGTAGACGTTCGGCTTCTCCGGCAGGTAGGTCTTGCCGAATTCGCTTTCAATATAGGTACGCGCCATCGCCACCGCGTCTTGCGACAGGTTGGTGGAGTCCGTACGCATATAGGTGATGTAGCCAGCCTCATACAGACGCTGGGCCATCATCATGGTCTTCTTCACCCCGAAGCCCAGGCGGTTGCTCGCGGCCTGTTGCAGGGTGGAGGTGATGAACGGCGCCGACGGCTTGCTGCTGGTCGGTTTGTCTTCACGCTTGACGATGCTGTAGCTGGAAGCCTTGAGCTTCTCCAGCGCGGCCATGGCCTGGGCTTCGTTCAGCGGTTTGAAGGCCTCGCCTTTCTCACGGGCCACTTCAAAGCGCACATTGGCGCCCTTGGCAGTGCCGAGGTCGGCGTGGACTTCCCAGTATTCTTCAGGGATGAACGCACGGATCTCGCGCTCACGTTCCACCACCAGCTTCACCGCAACCGATTGCACACGGCCGGCGGACAGGCCACGAGCGATCTTCGCCCACAGCAGTGGCGAGACCATGTAGCCGACGACGCGGTCGAGGAAGCGACGGGCCTGCTGGGCGTTGACACGGTCGATGTCCAGCTCGCCCGGCTTGGAGAAGGCTTCCTGAATGGCTTTCTTGGTGATTTCGTTGAACACCACGCGCTTGTAGCGGCTGTCATCACCGCCAATGGCTTCGCGCAGGTGCCAGGCAATGGCTTCCCCTTCGCGGTCCAAGTCCGTCGCGAGATAGATGGTGTCAGCATCTTTGGCGAGCCGGCGCAGCTCTTCGATGACCTTTTCCTTGCCCGGAAGGATTTCGTACTTGGCCTTCCAGCCATGGTCCGGGTCCACACCCATGCGCGAAACCAGTTGCTTGCGCGCTTTTTCTTTAGGCGTGAGTACCGGACCTTCGCCCGCGGCGGCCTTGCCGCGCTTGGCGGCAGGCTCCTTGCTGGCGCTAGCCGAACCGCTGGTGGGCAGGTCTCGGATATGGCCGATACTCGACTTCACCACGTACTCGTTGCCTAAGTACTTGTTGATGGTCTTGGCCTTAGCCGGGGATTCCACAATGACCAGCGATTTGCCCATGGATCGGAAAATTCCTGAATTCGAGAAGTGAAAGGCAGTTGGCGCCTGACGCGGCAACGCTATATATAGTGGCAACCGGATGAGGTCAAGCGCAGCATTCTGCGCGACCTGCCGTTATTGCCCTGTAAAAAGACTGGGTTCGGCCGTGACCAAAGCAAAGCGCGGGACCTGCTCGCCGTCAACTTCGACGGTCTCCAGGAACATGTTCAAAGGGCGCACCCAAAAGCCGTATTCGCCATACAGCGCTTGGTAAAACACCACTTCTTCTTCGGTTTCAGAGTGGCGCGCCACGCTGAAAACACGGTACTGCGGCCCCTTGTAATGCTGGTAGAGCCCTGGTTCGACTTTCATGCTCTGGCCCTCATGCAAAATTTGTTGAAAAAAAATATTTAAAAGTTCCAAAAAACAAAAACCGGGGCACTGGGCCCCGGCTTCCGTCAACCGAACGTTTAGACGCGTTCGAAGACGGTAGAGATGCCTTGGCCGAGACCAATGCACATGGTTGCAACCCCAAGGTTGCCGCCATTTTGCTTCATCACGTTAAGCAAAGTGCCAGAGATACGCGCACCGGAGCAACCGAATGGGTGGCCCAGGGCAATCGCACCGCCGTGCAGGTTAACCTTCTCGTTCATCTTGTCGAGTACTTTCAAATCTTTCAGCACTGGCAGGGCCTGTGCGGCGAAAGCTTCGTTGAGCTCGAAGAAGTCGATATCGGAGATGGAAAGGCCTGCGCGCTTCAAGGCTTTTTGTGTGGCCGGTACTGGACCATAGCCCATGATCGCCGGATCCACACCCGCCACTGCCATCGAACGAATCACCGCCAGCGGCTGGATACCCAGGTCCTGGGCACGCTGTGCCGACATCACGATCATGCACGAAGCACCATCGGTGATTTGCGAGGAAGTACCGGCTGTCACGGTGCCGCCCTTTGGATTGAAGGCTGGCTTGAGGGCCGCCAGGCTTTCCAGGGTAGTGTCCGGACGAATGGTTTCGTCGTAGTCGAACAGTTTCAGGAAGCCATTCTCGTCGTAGCCGTTCATCGGGATGATTTCATCCTTGAACTTGCCTTCCACAGTCGCCTTGTGGGCGAGTTGGTGGGAGCGCAGGCCGAAGGCGTCCTGGGCTTCACGGGTGATGCCGTGCATTTTGCCGAGCATTTCCGCGGTAAGGCCCATCATGCCCGAGGCTTTCGCCGCGTAGAGGGACATGTGCGGGTTAGGATCGACGCCGTGCATCATGCTGACGTGGCCCATGTGCTCCACGCCGCCGACCACGAATACATCGCCGTTGCCGGTCATGATCGCTTGCGCAGCGGTGTGCAGCGCGCTCATCGACGAACCACACAGACGGCTGACGGTCTGGCCGGCCGCGGTGTGCGGGATCTGGGTCATCAACGACGCCATGCGCGCGATGTTCCAGCCCTGCTCCAGGGTCTGGTTGACGCAGCCCCAGATCACGTCCTCGACTTCGTTCGGGTCGACCTTGGTGTTGCGCTCCAGCACTTTGCTGATCAGGTGCGCCGACATGTCTTCGGCGCGGGTGTTGCGGTGCATGCCGCCCTTGGAGCGGCCCATCGGCGTACGACCGAAGTCGACGATCACGACGTCTCTTGGATTCAAGCTCATAAATATTCTCGCTCTAGTCGTCTGGGCACTTAACCGAAGAAGCTCTGGCCATTCTTGGCCATTTCACGCAGCTTCGCGGTCGGGTGGTACAGCGGGCCCAGATCAGCGTACTGATCAGCCAGGGCAACGAACTGGGCCACACCGATGGAGTCGATGTAACGCAGCGCACCACCACGGAACGGAGGGAAACCAATGCCGTACACCAGGCCCATATCGGCTTCGGCGGCGGTTTCGACGATGCCGTCTTCCAGGCAACGCACGGTTTCCAGGCACAGGGCGATCATCATCCAGTTGATGATGTCCTCGTCGGACACCTCACGCTGTTCGTAGCTGACCGGAGCGAGTACTTCGTGCACCGACGGGTCGGCCACTTTCTTCTGCTTGCCCTTCTTGTCGGTCTCGTAGGCGTAGAAGCCCTTGCCGTTCTTCTGGCCCAGGCGCTTGGCTTCGTAGAGTGCATCGACAGCCGAACGACGGTCGTCTTTCATGCGGTCCGGGAAGCCTTCAGCCATGACGTCGCGACCGTGGTGGCCGGTGTCGATGCCGACCACGTCCATCAGGTACGCCGGGCCCATGGGCCAGCCAAATTTTTCCATGACCTTGTCGATGCGCACAAAATCCACACCGGCGCTGACCAGCTTGGCGAAACCGCCAAAGTACGGGAACAGCACGCGGTTGACCAAAAAGCCCGGGCAATCGTTGACGACGATCGGGTTCTTGCCCATTTTCTTGGCGTAGGCAACGGTGGTGGCAACGGCCAGCTCGCTGGACTTCTCGCCACGGATCACTTCTACCAGCGGCATCATGTGCACCGGGTTGAAGAAGTGCATGCCGACGAAGTTTTCCGGACGCTTGAGGGCCTTGGCCAGCAGCGAGATGGAAATGGTCGAGGTGTTGGAGGCCAGGATGGTGTCATCCTTGACCTGGGCTTCCACTTCAGCCAGTACGGCTTGCTTGACCTTCGGGTTCTCGACAACCGCTTCGACCACCAGGTCGACGTGGCCGAAATCGCCGTAGGACAGCGTAGGACGAATGCCGTTGAGCACTTCAGCCATTTTTGCAGCGGTCATGCGACCTTTATCAACGCGGCCCACCAGCAGCTTGGCGGCTTCGGCCAGGCCCTGCTCGATACCGTGTTCGTTGATGTCTTTCATCAGGATCGGCGTGCCTTTGGACGCCGACTGATAGGCGATACCGCCGCCCATGATACCGGCGCCGAGTACGGCGGCCTGTTTCACGTCCTTGGCGATTTCGTCGTAGGCCTTGGCCTTTTTCTTCAGTTCCTGATCGTTCAGGAACAGGCCGATCAGGCTCTGGGCCGCCGAGGTTTTCGCCAGTTTGACGAAGCCTGCCGCTTCCACTTCCAGGGCTTTGTCGCGACCGAAGTTCGCGGCCTTCTGGATGGTCTTGATCGCTTCCACCGGCGCCGGGTAGTTCGGGCCGGCCTGGCCGGCCACAAAACCTTTGGCGGTTTCGAACGACATCATCTGTTCGATGGCGTTGAGCTTGAGTTTTTCCAGCTTCGGCTGACGCTTGGCCTTGTAGTCAAATTCGCCGCTGATGGCGCCCTTGATCAGGTTCAGCGCGGCTTCGGCCAATTTGTCCGGGGCAACCACAGCGTCGACAGCACCGACTTTCAGTGCATCTTCAGCTTTGTTTTCCTTGCCGGCGGCGATCCACTCGATCGCGTTGTCGGCACCGATCAGGCGCGGCAGGCGCACGGTACCGCCAAAGCCTGGGTAGATGCCCAGCTTGACTTCCGGCAGGCCGATCTTGGCCGTCGCAGACATGACGCGGAAGTCTGCCGCCAGGCACATTTCCAGGCCGCCGCCCAACGCAATGCCATTGATGGCAGCAACGGTCGGCACGTTGAGGTCTTCGAAATCGCTGAAGATCTTGTTGGCTTCGAGGTTGCCAGCCACCAGCTCGGCATCGGGCAGCTTGAAGTTGTCGACGAATTCGGTGATGTCAGCGCCGACGATAAACACGTCCTTGCCGCTGGAGACGATCACGCCCTTGACCGAAGCATCTGCTTTGATGGTGTCTACGGCCTGACGCAGTTCGTTCAGGGTTAGACGGTTGAACTTGTTGACGGACTCACCCTTGAGGTCGAATTTGAGTTCGACGATGCCACTTTCAAGAGCCTTAACCGTGATGGCTTTACCTTCGTAAATCATCAACTGATCTCCACGATATGGAAGCTGAACAGTACACACTGGACGCTGGTCTCTGGTTTGACATTGACAGTTGAATCAATGATCACGCCAATCCGCCAGGCACACCCGCCAGTGCGATAGTCGGGTTTTGTATGAGTCGTCTGACAGGCAAACGCTCAATTCATACGCCCGTTTGATTTGGGTACGCCACCTTCATCCAATTCCGAGCAATTGTCAATCGCTCCAAAGGCTAGGAAAAACGCGACTTTCCGGTCATTTCAGAACCCGACCCACAGGCTGGCCACCCGCCAATATTCAAATATTCACAGGATCAATAATAGAAAAGGTGCGGGAAAAAGCTGTACAGAACGCAATACACGGCTAGGCTAGCGGCAACCTACAGATTTACCGGCCTGCCTGGCCAGCTCCAGCCCGATGATGATGTCGGGCTTTTTATTGGCCGGCTTTTCTGTAGGAGCGAGCTTGCTCGCGAAAACCTGGAGAGCGCCGCGTATAGCCTGATTATCCGCGTTATCGTTGGCGATTTTCGCGAGCAAGCTCGCTCCTACAACGTGTGGGTCAGGCCAGGGCCTTGAGCAGCGCATCGATGTCTTTCAGCACACTTGCTTCGCCCTTTTCGCCCCAATACAGGGCAATCATTTGTTTGTCGGCCTCGACCTTGTAGACGTTTGCCGGCAGCGTTGCAAAATGCGGCAACAACTTCTCATCCACACAGGGTTCACGCCACTGATTGACCCACAACCCCGGCTCCAGCTGCCAGTAGCTCCAGGTTGCGGGCGTGTTGCCGCGCCGCGGTCGGCAGTACTGCGCACAGGGGCTCGGCGGCTCCTGTTTGAGCCAGTGCGGCCACTCCTGGGGCGCCAACTGCATGGCCAGCCCGATGCGGCGGGCCTCCATGCGCAGGGCCATGCGCCCACTCTGCTGGCGCGAAGGGCGCAGCCATACCAGGGGGCTTAAAACCACCGCAAGGATTGACACCACTATCCAGACCGTCATATGTGTACTCCCGAATTTCTAGATGAGCGGATTTGATCTGCGGCAACCCCATCCGCTTGAAAGCAGCCATACTGAACTTATTGCAGCCCCCTGGAGGAACGCCTCATGCCCTACGAACATATTCTGGTCGCTGTCGACCTGACCGAAGAGTGCGATCCAGTGATCAAGCGCGCACAGGAATCCGCGATTGCCAATGGCGCCAAACTGTCGTTGGTACACATCGTCGAGCCCATGGCTATGGCCTTTGGTGGTGACGTGCCAATGGACCTTTCCCAACTGCAGCAGCAACAGTTCGACCAGGCCAAGGAGCGCCTTGACCGCTTGATTCTCAAGTATCCCAAGGTCAGCAAGGAAAATTCCCATCTTACCTACGGCCAACCGCGCCAGGAAATCCACCACTTGGCCAAAGAACAGGGTTGTGACCTGATCGTAGTGGGTAGTCATGGGCGACACGGTTTGGCACTGCTGCTGGGCTCGACCGCCAATGATGTATTGCACGGCGCACCGTGCGATGTACTGGCCGTCAAACTGGTAAAGAGTTCGTAAGACCGATGAAGGTCTAATGTGGGAGCTGGCTTGCCTGCGATAGCGGTGTATCAGCCACCCGATGCATCAACTGACAGACTGCTATCGCAGGCAAGCCAGCTCCCACAGTTGAATCGCATTTCATATTAAAAAGCCCGGCGCTCATAGAAGAGCGCCGGGCTTTTTTATTGCGGGTCGATCAGTCAGCCATCCAGCTCGGCCCAACGCTCAACCAACGCTTCCAGCTCCTGGTTCAGCGTCTCCAGAGAGGCGATGACCTTGGCGGTTTCTGCCGCAGGGCGCAAGTAGAAGCCGGCGTCAGCCATTTCCGCTTCGACCGCAGCGATCTGCTGTTCCTTGGCATCGATATCGCCTGGCAAGGCTTCCAGTTCACGCTGCAACTTGTAGCTGAGCTTTTTCTTGGCAGGCGCACCTTCAGCAGCCGGTGCAGGCGTTTCGGCAGCGACCGGAGCCACCACCGCCGTGTTCAGGTCGGCCTTGCCCGACTTGCTCTCGGTCACGCCCAGCAGGCGCGGCGAGCCGCCCTGACGCAGCCAGTCCTGATAACCGCCCACGTATTCGCGCACCTTGCCTTCGCCTTCGAAAACCAGGGTGCTGGTGACCACGTTGTCGAGGAATTCCCGGTCGTGGCTGACCATCAGCACGGTGCCGTTGAAGGTCAGCAAGACCTCTTCCAACAGTTCCAGGGTTTCCACGTCGAGGTCGTTGGTCGGTTCGTCGAGCACCAGCAGGTTGGCCGGCTTGCTGAACAGCTTGGCCAGCAGCAGGCGCGCGCGCTCACCACCAGACAGAGCCTTGACCGGCGTGCGCGCACGTTGCGGGCTGAACAGGAAGTCGCCCAAGTAGCTGAGTACGTGGCGGCTCTGGCCGTCGATGTCGATAAAGTCGCGACCTTCGGCGACGTTGTCGATCACGGTCTTTTCCAGGTCCAACTGGTGGCGCAACTGGTCAAAGTAGGCCACGTCGATGCGAGTGCCCTCTTCTACCTTGCCGCTGGTCGGTTGCAGACCGCTGAGCATCAGCTTGAGCAAGGTGGTCTTGCCGGTACCGTTGGCGCCCAGCAGGCCGATACGATCGCCACGCTGCAGGACCATGGAGAAGTCCTTGATCAGGAACGGGCCGTCCGGGTGATGGAAGCTGACGTTCTCCAGCACCATCACTTGCTTGCCCGACTTGTCGGCAGTATCGAGCTGGATATTGGCCTTGCCGGTACGCTCGCGGCGCTCACTGCGCTCGACGCGCAAGGCCTTCAAGGCACGCACGCGGCCTTCGTTACGGGTGCGACGGGCCTTGATGCCCTGGCGGATCCAGACTTCTTCCTGGGCCAGCTTCTTGTCGAACAGCGCGTTGGCGGTTTCTTCGGCCGCCAGGGCGGCTTCCTTGTGCACCAGGAAGCTGGCGTAGTCGCCGTTCCAGTCGATCAGGCCGCCACGGTCCAGCTCGAGGATGCGCGTAGCCAGGCTCTGCAGGAATGCACGGTCGTGCGTGATAAACAGCACGGCGCCCTGGAAGTCCTTGATGGCCTCTTCAAGCCAGGCGATGGCGCCGATGTCCAGGTGGTTGGTCGGTTCGTCGAGCAGCAGCAGGTCCGGCTCGGACACCAGCGCCTGGGCCAGCAGCACGCGACGACGCCAGCCACCGGACAATTCGGCGAGGGTCTTGTCGGCCGGCAGTTGCAGACGGCTCAGGGTGCTGTCCACCAGTTGCTGCAAGCGCCAGCCATCACGGGCTTCGAGGTCTTGCTGGACGTGCATCAGTTTGTCCAGGTCTTCTTCGGTGACGCAGTTCTGTGCCAGGTGATGGTATTGCGCGAGCAACTCGCCTACGCCGTCCAGGCCTTCGGCTACCACGTCGAACACTGTCCGTCCGTCGGCCACCGGCAATTCTTGCGGCAATTCGCCGATCTTGAGGCCCGGGGCACGCCAGACAGAGCCGTCATCGGGCTTCTGGTCGCCTTTTACCAGCTTCATCATGCTGGACTTGCCGGTGCCGTTGCGGCCGATGATGCACACCCGCTCACCACGGGCGATCTGCCAGGACACCTTGTCCAACAACGGCATGGCGCCGAAAGCAAGGGACACATCGCTGAATTTGAGCAGGGTCATACGCTTCTCCAAAAACTGGGCGCGCATTCTACCTGAGTTGAAGGTGGGATGCGGTCGGGATTTTCTGTATAGACACGTTCTGTAGGACATTTCCGGCGAACTTGAACGAACCAGCCGGCAAAGCTTTCGCGGGCCGCTGGCAAAAGGCTAAGCTAGGGGCAATCAGTGTCGGCGGTGCCGGTGCTAGTCGTGATTTCTCTGCACGGACGTCTCATGCGCAGTCGCCTTTTCAACTTTTTGTCTTGTCTGCTCCTTTCCGCCACTGCCGTTCAATCCGCCCAGGCGGTGGATCTCACCACTCAACGCCAGTATTACGATCAAGCCAAACGCGCCCTGGCCAAGGGCGACACCGGCCCTTACATGCAATACAGCCAGGCCCTGGCCGACTACCCGCTCACGCCCTATCTGGCCTATGACGAACTGACCGCGCGCCTGAAAACCGCAAGTAACGAGGAAATCGAACAATTCCTCGCCAAACACGGCGACCTGCCCCAGGCCAACTGGATGAAACTGCGTTGGCTGCGCTGGCTGGCCGAACGCGGCGATTGGCAGACTTTTGAAAAGTACTACGACACCAAGCTCAATTTCGTCGAGCTGGACTGCCTGCATGGCCAATACCAGCTCAGCCACAACCTGAAGGCCGAAGGCTACAAGACCGCCGAAAAACTGTGGATGACCGGCAAATCCCAGCCAGCCGCCTGTGACGTCACGTTTGGCCAATGGGCCGCTGCCGGCCAACTCACCGAGCAGAAGATCTGGGACCGCGCCAAGCTCGCCGCCGAAGCGCGTAATTACGCGCTGGCCAACAGCCTGGTGAAAACCCTGCCGACCCTTGGCGCCCAGGGCCGCCTGATGGTGGATGTGGCACAGAAGCCAGACATGCTCAGCGACCCGTCACGCTTCCAGCCGGCCACCGAGGCCATGTCTGACGCCGTGGGCCTGGGCCTGCGTCGCCTGGCGCGCCAGGATCCGGACAAAGCCATGTCGCTGCTCGATGGCTACGCCAGCAGCATGCACTTCTCCCGTGACGAAAAGGTGTCGATTGCCCGCGAGATCGGCTTGACCCTGGCCAAGCGCTTCGACCCGCGTGCGCTGGAGGTCATGACCAAGTACGACCCCGAGTTGCGCGACAATACGGTTTCCGAGTGGCGCCTGCGCCTGCTGTTGCGCCTTGCGCGTTGGGAAGACGCCTACCAGTTGACCCGCAAACTCCCACAGGACCTGGCCACCACCAACCGTTGGCGCTACTGGCAGGCACGCAGCCTGGAGCTGGCCGAGCCAAAGAACCCGCAAGCCTTGGTCCTGTACAAAAACGTGGCCAAGGAGCGGGACTTCTACGGTTTCCTCGCCGCTGACCGCTCCAAATCTCCTTACCAGTTGAACAACAAGCCGCTGGTGATGAGCCAGGCGCTGGTCAACAAGGTGCGCAATACTCCTGGGGTGCGGCGTGCCCTGGAATTCTACGCCCGTGGCCAGATCGTCGACGGTCGCCGTGAGTGGTACCACGTCAGCCGTCATTTCAACCGTGACGAGATGGTCGCCCAGGCCAAGTTGGCCTACGACATGAAGTGGTACTTTCCGGCCATCCGCACCATCAGCCAGGCGCAGTACTGGGACGACCTGGACATCCGCTTCCCGATGGCCCACCGCGACACCCTGGTGCGCGAAGCCAAGGTACGCGGCCTGCACTCCAGCTGGATCTTTGCCATCACCCGCCAGGAAAGCGCGTTCATGGACGATGCCCGCTCCGGCGTCGGCGCCAGCGGCCTGATGCAACTGATGCCCGGCACCGCCAAGGAAACCGCACGCAAGTTCAGCATCCCCCTGGCCTCCCCGGCCCAGGTGCTGGACCCGGATAAAAACATCCAGCTCGGCGCTGCTTACCTGAGCCAGGTGCACAGCCAGTTCAACGGCAACCGCGTGCTCGCCTCCGCTGCCTACAACGCCGGCCCAGGCCGCGTGCGCCAATGGCTGCGCGGCGCAGACCACCTCAGTTTCGACGTATGGGTGGAAAGCATCCCCTTCGACGAAACCCGCCAGTATGTGCAGAACGTGCTGTCTTATTCGGTGATCTACGGGCAGAAGCTCAACTCACCACAGCCGTTGGTGGATTGGCATGAGCGGTACTTCGACGACCAGTAATAGTTTGTAGGAGCGAGCTTGCTCGCGAAGAACGTCAACGATAACGCGTGCTTCCTGGATAAACTCGGCGCCTGTGAGTTTTTCGCGAGCAAGCTCGCTCCTACAGAGGTTTCATTGCCCGCATCGAAAGATGCGGGCATTTTTTATGGGCGCTGATTCACCTGTTCATCTCCATCACTGAACTGCAACGCCGCCAACCGCGCATACAGCGGATTGCTCGCAATCAACTGCTGATGCGTGCCCACCGCCACCAGCTTGCCCTGGTCCATCACCGCAATGCGGTCGGCATTCTTCACCGTGGCCAAACGGTGGGCGATCACCAGCGTGGTGCGCCCCTCCATCAGCTGCGGCAGCGCTTGCTGGATAAGGTGTTCACTCTGGGCGTCGAGGGCGCTGGTGGCTTCGTCCAGCAGCAGGATCGGCGCGTCGACCAGCAAGGCGCGCGCGATGGCCAGGCGTTGGCGCTGACCGCCGGAGAGGCCTTGGCCACTTTCGCCGAGGTGGGTTTGGTAGCCGTCGGGCATTTGCAGGATGAAGTCGTGGGCGTGGGCAATACGCGCGGCGGCTTCCACCTGGGCGGTGGTGGCGGACGGGTTGCCGTAGCGGATGTTGTCCTCGACGCTGCCGAAGAACAACGCCGGGCTCTGGGACACCAGAGCGAAGTGGCGCCGCAGGTCCAGGGGGTCTAGCTCGGTCAGCGGCTGGCCTTCGAGCAGGATTCGGCCTTGCTGGGGGTCGTAGAAGCGCAGCAGCAGATCGAAAATCGTCGACTTGCCCGCACCGGACGGCCCTACCAACGCCAGGGTTTCGCCCGGGTTGATGGTCAGGTTCAAGCCGTCGATGGCGTAGCTGTCCGGTCGCGAAGGATAGGAAAAGCGTAGGTCCTGCAGCTCCATGCGGCCACTGACCCGTTCCGGCAAACGTACGCCGCCAGTGGCCGGCGCCTGGATCTCGTTGCCTGACTGCAACAGCTCACCGATACGCTCGGCTGCCCCGGCGGCACGCTGCAACTCGCCAAGCACTTCGCTAAGGGTGCCGACGGCGCTGCCGACAATCAGGCTATAGAACACGAACGCCGCCAGCTCACCGCCGGAAATGCGTCCGCTGATCACGTCCATGCCGCCCACCCACAGCATCACGCCTACCGCGCCGAGCACCAGCATGATCACCAGGGTGATCAGCCAGGAACGCTGCAAGATGCGTTTACGTGCCGTGACAAAGGCGTCCTCGACGGTGACGGCAAAGCGTTGTTCGTCCTGCACCTGATGGTTATAGGCCTGCACGGTCTTGATCTGGCCCAGCGTCTCGGCGACATAGCTGCCGACGTCCGCGATACGGTCCTGGCTCAAACGCGACAGGCTGCGCACACGGCGCCCGAAGATCAGAATCGGCGCCAGCACCAGCGGCAACGCCACCACCACGATGCTGGTGAGCTTGGGGTTAGTGATAAACAGCAACACGATGCCGCCGATCACCATCAGGGCGTTGCGCAAAAACAGCGACAGTGATGAGCCGATCACCGATTGCAGTAAGGTGGTGTCGGTGGTCAGCCGCGACTGGATTTCCGAGCTGCGGTTGTTCTCGTAGAAGCCGGGGTGCAGGTAGATCAGGTGGTTGAACACCTGCCGACGAATATCGGCCACCACCCGCTCGCCAATCCACGACACCAGGTAAAACCGCGTGAAGGTGCCCACGGCAAGGCCGAGCACCAGCAGCATGAACAGGCCTATAGACTGGTTGAGCAGATGCGGCGACTGGGTCATGAAGCCCTGGTCCACCAACAGGCGTATGCCCTGCCCCATGGACAAGGTGATGCCAGCGGTGACGATCAGCGCCAACAGTGCGCCAAGCGCCTGCCAGCGGTAGGGCGCGATAAAGCGGCTGGCCAGGCGAATCGCACGGCGTTGACGGATTGAGAACATGGAAGGATCACCAATGGAGAGTCTATACATCAACATTGGGGGAACTTGCACAAATAACAATGAGTCAGGTTAATTATGCCCACCGATGCAGGCCGCTAGAGGCTATCGGTCTAAGACTCATCTGGAAATATGTACCGGTTTCTGGTGGACTGGGTGTTCGAACCGACGAGCGTGTAAGGAGTTGTAACAGCGCGTTCATGTGGGGGAATTAAAGTAGGTACACAACCTGATGAGGAGACAGGCCATGACCTTGCAAAATAGCAGCGACGCCAAGATTGAAGTGATCCGCCAGCCGCAGCAGCTGCCTTGCTCGTATATCGATGCCAAGGGCCGGGAAGTGCAGATTACCGAAGAAATGATCCAGCAAGCCTGCAGCGAGCTGGAACAGCGACTGGTCAAGCCTGCCCAGCAAGGCTGAAGCGCCCACGCTCTTTCAAACCCGGCCCAAGTGGCCGGGTTTTTTGTGCCCCCTGTAGGAGCGAGCTTGCTCGCGAAAAACCTGAGGGCGCCGCGTTAAATCAGAAACGCTGCGCTATCGTTGACGTTTTTCGCGAGCAAGCTCGCTCCTACAGTTATAGGTGTTCGGCACCCAGAGCAGTCACGATCTGTGACAGCACCGCCGACTCCCCCTTGATGCGCACCTTCAAGCCATCGATCTCGCGACGCTCCGGATAGTGCTTGCGCAGCAGGTCGAAGGCTTGGCGCTGTTCCTGCACGGTGCCCACCAGGCTGCGGCGGAAATCCGCGTCGTCACGGCGTGGGTCGTACACACTGCGGCACAAGGTCGCCAGCGCCCAGGCCGGGTCAGTCTCAGGATGCAGGTGCATCTCGGCCAGCCAGGGGGCCGGTAGCAAATCACTTAAGTGAATACTCGGTTCCTGGCCCAGGTGCGCGCACAGCGCCTGGTAAATCTGCGCGGTGCCGCGCTGCTTGCCATCGAGGCTGTAGCCGGCAATATGCGGCGTGGCCAGCACGCACAGGTCAGCCAGGTCGACGTCCACCTCGGGCTCGCCTTCCCACACGTCCAGCACCGCTTGCAGGTCTTCGCGCGCCAGCAACACCTCGCGCAGCGCGGCGTTATCCACCACCGCACCCCGGCTGGCGTTGATCAGCCAGGTGCCCGGCTTGAGCTGTGCCAGGCGCTGGCGATCAAACAGGTGCCAGGTCGAACCGTTGCCGGACTTGATCAGCGGCGTATGCAAGCTGATCACGTCACATTGCTCGATGATCTGCTGCAGGCTGACGTAATCACTGCCCTCGGTAATCTGGCGCGGCGGATCGCACACCAACACATTCCAACCCAGGCCCTGGAGCACCTTGACCAAGCGCCCGCCGACTTCACCCGCGCCGACGATGCCGTAGGTACGCTGCTTGAGGTCAGCGCCTTCGATTTCAGCCAGGGTCTGCAAGCTGCCAAGCACGTAGTCCACCACCCCACGCGCATTGCAGCCGGGCGCGCTGGACCACTGGATACCCGCTTGCCTGAAGTAGTCGAGGTCCAGGTGGTCGGTGCCGATGGTGCAGGTGCCGACAAAGCGCACGTTACTGCCCTCAAGCAAGGCACGGTTGACGTTGGTCACCGAGCGCACCAGCAGTACATCGGCCTGCTCGACGGTGGCGCGGTCGATGGAACGGCCGGGCACGCGGCGAATCTCGCCAAACCCTTCGAAGAATGCATCGAGCAGCGGGATATTTTCGTCGGCAACAATCAGCATGGCAGGCTCCTTTGGCGGATTGGCAGTGTACAGAAGATCCTGTGTAGGAGCTGGCTTGCCTGCGATTGCATCGACCCGGTTTGCCTGATGGACCGAGGTGCCCGCATCGCAGGCAAGCCAGCTCCCACAGGGGTCAGCGCTGGCCTGGGCGCATCGCTTACAAATCCCTAACACAGGTTTTTTCCTGACCGCTGCGTCAACGCGTAGAATCCGCCGTCCTTGCGACTGCCTTTCTATTGGACACCTGTACGTGAACACTGCCACCGCTACCC
>NZ_WKFA01000043.1:0-48770 GCF_021605325.1 Pseudomonas sp. PA-7-1E | reverse complement strand
GCCGGAGGCGTTGACCCCCGTAGTGCTGGTGGAATTACCGGCCAGGCGGCCCAGGTACCACTGCACCCCCAGGTCCAGTTCGCCGGTGAGCTTGACCTCCAGGATGCGCGTCTCGATCTGCACTTGCAGCGGTGGGTTGTCGAGGCGTTTGATCGCCGCTTCGATCTCTTTCCATTGCGCCGGGCGGGTGCGTACCAGCAGTTGGTTGCTGCTCTTTTGCGCGGTGATGCGCGTGCCCGCCTCGAGGTCGCTGGTGGGCGATGCCTGGGTGTTTTCGGCAGGCTCGGATTCAGGTTCTTCGGCTGCGGGCACCGGGGCGCTCGCCTGCAAACCGGCACTGGTGGACGAGGACAAGGTGGTGGTACGCAAGCCCGGCGCTACTTTCGCCGGGGCGTCATCCTTGATCGCGCCGTTGCCGTAGATCTGCCGCAGGTACTTGGCCAGATCGGCGGCCTTCATATTGCGCACGTCGTACACATACATCTGCGGCTCGTTGCCGCCGCCCTCGTCGATGGTGCGGATCCAGTCGCCCACTTCGCTGAGGTACTGGGGCTGGGAAGAAATCGCCACCACCGAGTTGGTGCGCTCGACCGGCAAGAACCGCAGCATGCCGGCCAGGGGTGTGCCACTGTCCGCGCCGAACATGGCTTGCAGCTCGGGCATCAGCTCGGCCACCGAGGCGCGTTGCAGGCCGAACACCGCCACCGACATGCCCTTGAGCCAGTCCACGTCGAAAGTGTCGATGGTGTCCTGGTAGTTGGCCAGTTCGTCGGGCGTGCCGGCCAGGCTCAGGACATTGCGCGCCGGGTCCACCAACAAAAAAGCGTTTTCACGAGCGAAGGGTTTGAGCAGTTTCTGCATCTCGGTGGCCGAGATATAGCGCAGTGAAAACAGACGTGCCGAGAGGCCGCTGGCCGGTTGCGCCACGCGCATCTGCGGCACCAGCTTGCCCGCCACTGCCTGGTTGGCCGGCAGGATCACATAGCGGTTGCCCTGTTTGATCATGGCGTTGTCGGTCCAGGACAACAGGGTTTCGAGAATCGACAGCGCTTGCTGTTTGTCTACAGGCTTGGAGGTGGAGAAGCTGACCGTGCCCTTCACGCCCTCGGCGATGCTGTAGTTCTCGTGCAGCAGGTCGCCCATCACGCTGTTGATCACGGCCTCGATGGGCTGATCGGCGAAGTTGAACACGATGTCGCCGCCCTGCTCCGGCACGTTTACGGGTGCCGCGGGCTGGCGCACAAACGCTTGATTGCCACGAATGAGCTGGCGCTGCGGCGGAGCCTGGGTGGCAGGTGGAGCGGTTTCGGCCACAGGCGCCTGAAGCGGCGGGCGTTGTGCGCCGGTGCCCTGCAGGGCCTCGTGCAGCAGGTCGTCATCCGGGTCGAGGGTGTCGGGCAAAGAGCCACAGCCGCCCAGGGAAACGGCGGTAGCCAGGCAAAACAGCGAAGTGCGCATATCAATCAAGGGAGAGACTCGCGGGGATGTGAGATCAGGGGTAACCGCTTACCGTAGAGGCTCAGGGTCTGGGTGCGCCCGTCCAGGGCAAAACGAGCGTATTGCGGGGTCAGGTGTTCCAGGTGCCAGCCGTTGGGCAACGCCTGGCCCAAGCGCACCGTGAGCGTTGGGCCACCGGCTTGCTTGAGCATGGCCATTTGCAGGTTGCCGGTGATCATGATGCCGCTGAGGGTCAGGTTGGCCAGGCTCGCCACTTGGGTTTTACCCACCTCCCGGTCCGGACGGCGATCCGGGCTGAACAGCGGCGCTTGCCAGGTACCGGCAAGGTCTTGCAACGCTGGCGTGGGAGCGGCCTGCACCTGGAACGAGGGTGGCGCGTGCACCGGCGCATCGGGTAACCACCGGGGGGCGTCGCCGATGCTGCTGAGGATCATCGCCATCAACAGCCCCAAGAGCCCGGCCACGCCGAGCCAGCCCCATTCAAGAGGACGCAAGGGGCCAATCATGGTGCCACCCGCGCCGGTTGCAGGTAGCCGCGCACCAGCAGTTGCACCGCCAGCTTGCCCGCCCCGCCACTGGCTGGCGCCTGTTTGTCGCGACGAATATGCAGCTCATCGACGAACAGAAAAGGCGGTTGATATTCCAGCCCATGCAGGATCGCGGTCAGCGGTTCGATGGCGCAATTGAGCGTGAGGCTGACCTTGACCTGACGATAGGGCTCGCTGTCGTTCTGTTCAGGCGTGATCGGTTTGCGCTGGGTCAGGTTGCAGCCGCCGCCGAGGTTGGCGTGGCTGTTGATCAGGTCGGCGAGACGCTGCATCAGGTCGGCGGCGACCACGTCCGGGTCGTCCCCTGGCAACAGGCTGGCGCTGCTGGCCGGGTCTTGCTGTGCTTGCGCCAACTGTTCGCGCAAAGCATCGCCCTGGCGTATGACGCTGGCATAGCGCTGCTGCTGTTCACGCAACTGTTCGGCCTGTTCACCCATGGCCCGCAGCGGCCCGGCGAACCAGCTGTCGATCAACAGCCAATAGGCCGCGCCGAGCACCAACGCCAGGGTCAACAAGGCGGCGCCGCGGCGTTCACGGCGTGTGAGGGGTCGGCGCATCGGCGGCCTCCTGGCGTAAGTGGGCACGCAAGGCAAACTGGTCCTTGCCGGTGCGTGCGTCGGGTTGGATCACCCCTTCGAATTGCGCGTTGTCCAAGCGCTGGCAGCCTTTGATGCGGCTGATCAGGCCACTGGCCTTGGCGCTCTGGCCGGAGAAACTCACCTCGCCGTCCTTGACGTCCAATTGGTCGAGCCAGGTGTCTGCGGGCAGGCAACTGGTCAAGTCATTCAGCAGCGCGGCCAGGGGCGGTTGCGCCCGTTTACGCTGGCTGAGGTACTGCGCCGCGCCACGGGTGTTGAGCAGTTGCTGGCGCAGGGCGTGCACCTGGGCGACCTCGGCTTTTTGCTGTTGGACAGTGGCGTGCATGCTGTCGAGTACCCGCTGGCGGTCGTTGAGCCACAACAGCATCGCCGCGATCAGCAACGCGCCGCACAACCACGGCAGGCTGCGCTGCAATTGCTTGCCGGCAGGCCGCGAACGCGGGCGTAACGGCGCGGGCAGCAGGTCGATACCCAGGCCCGCCACATCCACGCGGTGTGGGTACAGGCCGAGGGCGGCGCAGTCAGTGAGGACCTGGTCAAGGCGCTCGCGCAGGATCGCCACCACCCTCACCTCCAGGTGGCTGGGTGTGCGCCGCTCCTGGCGGGCGACGAAATAGAGCTGCCCGGCGTTGAACGGGGTGTAGCGGTCCAGTTCATAGCCAACCACCTCCACGAGGTTGCGCGCGGCAGCCAGAGGCAGTTGCACGCTTTGCTGCAACACGGCATCAGGAGCAAGCATCAGCACCTGGCGCGCATTGCCTGGCAACACTGGAGCCGTCAGCGGCCAGTGATGAACCTGCTCAGGCGGTTCCTGGAACGCCAGCCACTTCGGCACACAGCCGCGTAACTCCGTGAGCCACAGGCGCCAGCCTTGTTGCAGCAGGCTGCCGCGCCAGTAGCGGGCAATCGGTTCGAGTTGAATCATTCTTGCCACCGCACCACCCGATAGGGCTGTGCGCTGTCCTCCGCAGGGCTCAATAAAAGGGTCAGTCGCAGGCGTGCCTGATAGCCGCCGGGGCGCTCGGCGCGGCTGTCGATTTCCACGACCTGGCCGGGGTCGACGCCCTCGGCGTCCTGGCGTGGCAGGTTCAACGCCTTGCGCATCAGGGGGCTGGCGAATGCCGGAGCGGGCCGGTCGAGGTCGCTCCACAAGGTGATGTGCGGCAGTAGTTGGCTGTAGAGCGCCGGGGTCATGCCGGGAAGTTGACGTACCTCCTCCAGCACCCGAAACGGCGCCAGGCCCTGATGGCGGCGAGTCTCAAGGGCCTTGGCCAACTGCTGGGCCTGAACCGGTGTTGCGCCGCAGGCCAGGGCCAGGCGCGTGAGGTCCTGGGGGGCGGCGTTGACCAGGTACAGCTTGCCGCGCTCACTGCGCACACTGACCTGCAAGCGGGCGTCGTCGAAGGTCAGCGCAATAGAACGCCCGTCCGCCACCCACTGCCCTTGCGCCATGACCTCTGCGATACCGGCCTGGGCGGCCAACAGTGTCTGAGTGTGCTGGCGCAGCCACAGCGCCTGGCGACTTTGCAGTTGCACCCACCCGGCCAGGCCACCCAGCAATACGCTGAGCAAGGCCAGCACCCACAGCACCAGCAACAGGGCCGCACCGCGTTGGCGCTTCATTCTTCGCTGCTCGCGCTGGACAGGTTCAGGCGCAGCGCAACCACTTGGGCGACCCATGGCACCGGCCCGTCGACGGAGGCGTCGATGCGCACCGCTGTGGGCAGGCGCCGGGGCCAGGGCCACGGGCTCAACCAGTCGGTGGGCTGGCCCAGTGGCGAGACACCGCGATAGCTGAACTGCAGCGCCTCGACGTCATGCAAAAGCACCTGCGGCTCATCGCGCTGCGCGTTGGCGTGGGAGGCCCTCTGCGAAAAAGCCACCTGCAGATCCTGCCCGACCCGTTGCAGGGTAAAGCGCTGGATACCCCCGCCCAATACACCGGGCAAGGTCGCCACAAACTGCAGACGCTCAGGCGTGCCGATAAAAAAACCTTCGGCCTGGCTGTCATCGTCAGTGAGCTTTAGCGGCAGCGCCTCGCTGATCGAGGTGCGCAAAAACTGTTGGGCGGCGCGCATTTCATCCAGGCTGACGGTGTAGGCCTGGGCCTTGGCCACCGCCCGATTGGCCCCCAGCAACGCTGCGCTCACCAGCAGCAACAACACCGACAGCAAGCTGAGCACCACGAGCACTTCCAGCAGGGTGAAACCCTGCTCACGGCGCTTCACAGGCGCGCCTTCAAAGTGCTGAAGTGCGCCTGATGCGCGCCTTCACGCACGTTAAGGTCGAGACGAAACAGGTGCGGCTGTTGGCGGGTACTGGTCAATTGCCAATAGATACCCTCGAGTTCGCCTTGGCGGGTTCCCTCCGTCAGCGGGCCGGCGGCTTCCTGGTCCAGCAGCGTGAGCGCGGCATGGTTGAGGCGGTCGCTGCGGGCCACCTGGGACAAGGCGCGCGCGCTCTGGCCGAAGGCAACCAGCAACACGCTGCTGCACACCGCCATCAACGTCAGGGCGGCGAGCATTTCCAGCAGGGTGAAACCGGCCTGGTGCTTCATGGCAGCGCCTTGGACTGCACACTGCCGGTAAGCCAGCCAATGTCGATACGCCAACGACGGCTGCCGTTGGCCAGCAGCAGGTTACCGCCTGTGGAACTGCCGTCGGGATAGAACACCACGGCGGCCCCGGCCTGCTCGGCACTGTGCAAGGTCACTTGCACCTGCGCTGGCCACTGCTGTGACGCACGCCCTGGGGCCTGGAACGAGCGGCCCTGGAGGTCGAACTGAGTGCGCGCCGCCTGGCCGCTGACGATGGCGCTCGCCCGCGTGGCGCGCAGCGCCTCGACCATCTGCGCGACCACCCGGCGCTCCTTGGCCACCTGCAGCCCTTGCCGTACACCCAACCCCAACAACCCCGCCGCAATGCCGATCAATAGAATGACGACCAGCATCTCCAGCAGGGTAAAGCCTCGCTGGACCACGGGCGGGTTATTCCCAGTTGCCCAGGTCGGCACTGTAGCCCTCACCGCCGGGTTGGCCGTCCTGGCCGTAGAAGATCAGGTCGAAGGCACCGTGCTCACCGGGAAAGCGATAGCCGAACCCGTGGCCGAACGGGTCTTTCAGCTCCGAAGGCTTGGCGTAGGGGCCGGCCCAGTTCGAAGCACTGGCCGGCTTGTCGAGCAGCTGTTGCAGGTTGTTGGGCGGCGCCCCCACGTCCAGGGCGTAGCTGTCGATCTTCATGCTCAAACTGGCCAATTGCGCCTTGCCCGCGCCGTACTTGCCCTTGTCCACATTGCCACCGACCTGGCGCACCACAATGGTCGCGACAATGCCCAGCAGCACGATCACCGCCAGCATTTCCAAAAGGGTGAAGCCGCCTTGGCGGTGTCGGGTTTTCATCGGTTCTGCTCCTTGAAAGTTCATATATGGCTGGTGAGGCTCATCAGCGGCAGCATGATCGCCAGCATGATCACCGCCACCAGCACCGCCATGACCACGGTCAGGGTCGGCACCAGTGCAGCGAGCAAGCGTTCGATGGCGCGCTTGGCCTCGACGTCGAAGATGTCGGCGACCTTGAGCAGCATGCTGTCCAGTTCACCGGCCTGTTCACCGACTTCAATCATGTGCAGCGCCAGCTCCGGTAGCAGCGGCTGGCGACCGAACGCATCGGCCAGGGTGCCGCCGCCCTTGACCCGTTGCGCTGCCAGCGCCACTTGCGCCTGGAGCGCACGGTTGCTGCAGACTTGCCGGGCGATCACCAGCGCGGGCAGCAGCGCCACGCCATTGCTGAGCAACGTGCCGAGGGTGCGGGTCAGGCGGGCGGCTTGCACCCGTTGCAATAGCGGGCCGATCACGCGGATGCTCAGCAGGTGACGGTCGTAACGCTCACGGCGACGGGGGTCGCGCAGGCGCGCCGCCAGAATCCACCCACTGATCGACAACCCGGCCAGCACCACCAGGCCATAGGCGCCGAGGAACTCGCCGAGCGCCAGGATCACCTGGGTGATCAGTGGAATCGGTACGCCAAGGTCCTGAAAAATCGGCACGAATTGCGGCACCACATAGGCGAGCAACAGCGCCAGGGAACCCAGTACACCCACCACCAGGAACGCCGGGTAGATCAGCGCATTGATCACCTCGCCGCGCAGTAACTGGCTGCGCTCCAGGTAGTCGCTGAGCTGGCGCAAGGTGCCCTCCAGCGCCCCGCCGGCCTCACCGGCGCGCACCATGCTCAGGTACAGCGGGGAAAACGTGCCGCCCTCCTCCTCCAGCGCCGCCGACAGCGGTTTGCCGGCCTTGACCTGGTCGCGGATACGCTCGATCAAGGCCCGCACCTGAGGATGGCGGGCTTGCTTGAGCAACAGGTTTAAAGCGCGTTCGAGGGGCTGGCCGGCGCCCAGTAGCGTGGCCAATTGCTGGGTGAAACTCACCAGCGCTACGCCCTTCAACTGCCCACGTGCCTGACGCAACAAGGGGCCGCTGGCCGTTTCGATGTGCAGCAACAACCACCCGCGCTGATGCAAGACGGCGACAGCGGCCGCTTGGTCAATGGCCTGCAACGTGCCGCTCTGGGCCACGCCCTGGCTGTCCAGGGCGCGGAACTTGAACAGGCTCACGCGTCATCTCCGCGGGTGACGCGCAGCACTTCTTCCAGGGAGGTGACACCGGCCAGGGCCTGGCGCAAACCGTCTTCATATAAGGTGCGCAAACCGGCGCGGCAGGCGGCGTGCTCGAGGCTGGCGGCGTCGGCGTGGCCCATCAGCAGGCCACGCAACTCGTCGTTCATTACCAACAACTCAGTGAGGGCGCTGCGGCCGTGATAGTCACCGCGGTAAAGCAGGATCGGACGCTGCTCGGTCAGGCGATCCAGGCCGTGCTCCTTGATCAATTCCGGCGGGGCCTGGAAGGCCACGCGCGTGGCAGGGTCCAGGCGCCGCACCAGGCGCTGGGCGAGAATACCGCTGACCGTGGAGGCAATCAGGTAGCTCTCCACGCCCATGTCCAGCAAGCGCGTGATACTCGCAGCGGCGCTGTTGGTGTGCAGGGTTGAGAGCACCAAGTGACCCGTGAGGGAGGACTGTACGGCGATACGACAGGTTTCCAGATCGCGGATTTCGCCGATCATGATCACGTCCGGGTCCTGGCGCACGATGGCGCGCAGCGCTCCGGCAAAGTCCAGGCCGATGGCGGGCTTGACCTGGATCTGGTTGATCCCTTCAAGCTGGTATTCCACCGGGTCTTCCACGGTGATGATCTTGCGTTCAGCCGTGTTGAGTTGCGACAGCGCGGTATAGAGCGTGGTGGTTTTGCCCGAACCTGTGGGCCCGGTGACCAACAGGATGCCGTGGGGCCGCGCCAATAGATCCTGGAAGGCCGCCAGACGCGGGCCGTCGAAGCCCAGGCTGGGGAAATCGAATTGCACGGTTTGCCGATCCAACAGGCGCATCACCACCGACTCGCCAAAGCTGGTGGGCACCGTGGACACCCGCAGGTCCAACGCTTTGCCCTGGATGCGCAGCATGATGCGCCCGTCCTGGGGCAGGCGTCGTTCGGCGATGTCCAGGCGCGCCATGATCTTCACCCGCGAGATCACCGCCGCCGACGAACTGGCAGGCGGTGCTTCGGCGTCGTGCAGCACGCCGTCGATGCGGTAGCGCACCTTGAGTTGGTTTTCGAAGGGTTCGATATGGATATCCGAGGCGCGCTGTTCCACGGCGCGCTGCAGGATCAGATTGACCAGGCGAATCACTGGCGCTTCGGAGGCCATGTCCTTGAGGTGTTCGATGTCCTCCAGCACGCCGCCCTGCTCATCGAGGTTTTCGATCAGGCTGCCCATGGCGGAACGGCCCTGGCCGTAATAGCGCTCGATCAGCGTCTCGACTTCATTATGCGAACCGACGGCCAGCCAGACCGGCACCTCACAGGCATACGCCAGGGCCTGGAACGGATACCACTGCGCCGGGTTGGCAGCCATTACGCGCAACCCGCCCTGATGCCAACCCATCGGCACTAGCTGGTAATGGCGCATAAAGCGCTCGGTGAGCACGGGAAGCGGGTCAAGCAACGGCGGCGCCGCGTCGGCCACCAGTAGTGGCGCATCCAGCAAATCGGCCCAGGCGCGAGCCAGTTCGACCTCGGACACCAGGCCCAGGCGCGTGAGTAAACCGAGCAGGTCGCCAGGCTCAGTGGATAAACGCTGGGCGCGTTCCAGATCAGCGATTTTGAGCCCGGCGTGCTGCATCAGCCACGCGCACACCTGGTCGGTATGCGGGATCTGCATCTTGCAAGCATCGATGGGCGCTGACGACATCATTGAGGAATATCTAACGTTGCGAAAAGTATGGCTATTTAGAACTACCGAACAATGCCATTAGTTCGCCATAGCCCAGGCAGGCGTTAGCCGGGTGTATCGACTGGAAGTTATAGCCCTAGTTCCGGATAAGGGGGTAATTAAATACAAAACATTGCCAAATGCACTGATTTAGAGCGTTAGCAGCCAATAGCCACTAGTTGCAATTAGCCATAACGACGGGTCATTCAGGTGCTCTCTCTTTCAATTAACTGACAGTGCAAAAGATTCAAGCGCTCAACTTCCTCATCGGTGGCTAATACGCCCAGACTTTGCAGGACGCGTGTGGCAGCGAGTACACCAATCTCCAACGCGGGTGGCTGGAGGGTGCTGAGGCTGGGCAGCAACATATGGGCAAACGGGTAGTCGCCAAATCCCAATACGGCGCAGTCCTGGGGAATGCTCAGCCCGGCGCGTTGACCGGCCAGCAAACCACCGGCGGCGAGGTTATCGTTGGCGAAGAAAATCGCGTCGGGCGTGATCGTCTGCCCCATCAGCGCGTCCATGGCCTGCTTGCCAGCTTCGAAGGGCGCACGGTCGGCGTCCGGCACAAAGACCCACGGCTGCACACCCAACTCGGAGAGGGTCGCGGTAAACCCATCGCGCCGCTCCAATGCGCTGAAGTCGCCCACTGCACTGTTTTGTACGAAGGCGATGCGCCGATAGCCTTTGCCATGCAAGTAGCGAGCGGCGGTGACGCCCACTTCATAATGAGAAAAACCCACTTGCAACGGCGCGCGTTCTGGCACGTAGTCCCAGGTTTCGACGATCGGTATATCTGCCTCGGCGATCATCTTCTCGGTGCCAGGGCTGTGAAAGCGGCTGGTCAGCACCAGCGCTGCCGGCGACCAGCCGAGAAAGGCACGCACCGCGCTTTCTTCCTGTTCGATGCTGAAATAGCTGGAGGCCAACAACAGCTGGTAACCGTGACGACTGAGGGTGTCGCTGAAGCCCTGCAGCGTATTGGCAAAAATCGGCCCCGAGATATTCGGAATCACCATCGCGACGATTTTGCCTCGCGCAGAGGCCAAGCCACCGGCCACCAGGTTCGGCACATACCCCAACTGCGCGACCACCTCGGCGATACGCTCGCGGCGCTCGGGCGAGACCTGTTCAGGTTGGTTGAAGTAACGCGACACGGTAATGGCCGACACCCCGGCCTGGCGTGCCACGGTGTTCAGGGTGACGCGTCCGGCGCCCCGGCGTTTGCGCGGTGGATGTTCGCTCACGAAATAGCCCTATAAAAAAGGAATATAAAACTAATTTTTTAGTATTTGACGCTCTAAACGGCCCGCTTCAATAATGCCGATGTTAGCGCTAACAAAGCGCGCTGTCTGCTACTCGCTCGAGCGAATGCCCAAGACATGTTCACAGGCGCTGACGGTCGCAGAACCGCAGCGGACCAGGGTATTTTTTCGAGCGGGCACAGCATGCATAACTTTCCACGGCACACCCATTTGTTGCTTCTGGCCGGCCTCAGCGCCTTGCCCGTCTGCGGCGCTGTTGCAGCTGATGAGCAGGAACCCACGCTCCAATCCGTGACAGTCACCGCTACCCGCCGCGAAGAATCGCTGCAAAAAGTCCCGGTGGCCGTCTCGGTGCTTGAGGGCGAGCAACTGGAGCGTGACAATCGCAACGGGGTGGCGAGCATCGCGCAGCAAGTACCGTCGCTGAACTTTCGCACCGGCGCTTCGAACAAGGACACGTCACTGTTCGTGCGCGGCGTAGGCACCATTTCTACCTCGCCGGGCGTTGAGCCAACGGTGGCTACGGTGATCGACGGCGTGGTCTATGCACGCCCCGGCCAGGCCACCCTCGACCTGCTGGACCTTGAGCGCATCGAAGTACTGCGCGGCCCGCAAGGCACGCTGTTCGGCAAGAACGCCTCGGCCGGCGTGCTGAATATCACCAGCAAGGCGCCGACGGCCCAGACCCACGGGTTTATCGATCAGTCGTTCTACAGCGGCAATGAAAGCCGCACGCGCTTCGGCATCGGCGGCAGCCTGGTACCGGAGGTACTCAAAGGCTCGATCAGCACCTTGTTCGGCAGCTACGACGGCAACGTCGACAACCGCCATAACGGTCAGGAGGTCAATGGCTACAACCACAAGGGCGTTCGCGGCAAGCTGGAGTTCACGCCCAACGACGACGTAAAGCTGACCCTGATCGCCGATTACATGCAGTCCCACGATGACGCGCCCAATGGTGTGGTCAGCAAGTCCCTGAACCCGGCGTTCAGCAATGCCTTAAGGCCGGTGCGCGCCTCAAGCGACAACCGCGATATCAACACCGATACCCGCAGCCATGTGCAAGACACCAACAAGGGCCTGTCGGCACAGTTGGACTGGAACCTGGGCGACTACACCCTCACCTCGATCACCGCCTGGCGCGGCTGGGACAACATTCAATATCAGGATGGCGACCGTCTCGGCACGGTCACTGCCGCGTTCCCCGGCACCGCCGACAAAGGCGACCTGGCGTTCGACCAGTACTCCCAAGAGCTGCGCCTGGCCTCGCCCAAAGGTGAGTTCCTGGAGTACGTAGGCGGCTTGTTCTACATGCATGGCAAGGATGAAGAGACCTATCAGCGCACCCTCACCACCACGACGCGTGTCGATAGAGGCATTGCTAACTACAAGACCACCAGCGACAGCTACGCGGCGTTCGGCGAGACCACGCTCAACTTCACCTCGCGCTTTCGCGGCATCGCCGGGTTGCGTTACACCCATGACGACTTGAAGTACGACCATCGCCGCGTGTCCACCTCGCTCACCACCGTCAGCGGCATCCAACCGGCAACATCAAGTTCGGGTTCGGTGGATGAGGACGGCTGGTCCGGTCGGCTGGGTGTGCAGTACGACCTCAGCGACAACATCACCAGCTACCTCACCTACTCGCGTGGCTACAAAGGCCCGGCCTATAACGTGTTCTTCAACATGCAGCCGCGCGACACCGACGCGCTCAAGCCGGAGACTTCCAATACCTGGGAAGCCGGAATCAAGGCCACTGCCTGGAACAACCGCCTGACCACCAACCTGGCGGTGTTCCACAGTGACTACGACAACTACCAGGCCAACTTTTTCGACACCGTCGCCGGCCAAGTCGTGACACGCCTGATCAACGCTGGCAGCGTCAGCACCGAAGGCGTCGAGCTCGATTACGCGTTGCAAGCCACCCAGCAACTCAAGCTCTCCGGTGCACTGGCCTATACGCGGGCACGCATCGATCAGTTCGCGTGCCCGCCAGGCGCAGCGGCAACCTGCAACGTCAATGGCAAGCCACTGCCCTTCAGCCCGGACTGGAAAAGCTACGTGCGCGCCGACTACAGCATCCCCTTGGATAACGGCCTGGATATCGAACTGGGCACTGACTACAGCTGGCAGAGCGAAGTGCAGTACGACATCAGCCAGAACCTGGACACCAAACAAGGCGCCTACGGCATCTGGAACGCCAGCGTGGCCCTGGCCGACTACACCAATGGCTGGCGCGTGGCACTGTTGGCGAAGAACCTCGCCGACAAATCCTACTCACCGCTGCTAGCCAGCGGCGGCAACTACATCTACCGCGCCGTGCCTCGTGACGATGAGCGTTACTTCGGCGTGCAACTGCGCAAGGATTTCTAGCATGAGCCGTCAACTCAAACTCGGCGCCTTCCTGATGGCTACCGGGCACCACGTGGCCGCCTGGCGCCACCCCGACGTACCGGCGAATGCTGGCCTGGACTTCGCCCACTACAAGCATTTGGCACGGGTGGCGGAAGCGGCGAAGTTCGACGCACTGTTCCTGGCCGACAGCATCGCCGCCGCCACCGGTGAGGTCGCGAGCCAGATGGCGCGTTCGGATCATTTCGAGCCGCTCACCCTGCTTTCGGCCCTCAGTGCCGTGACCGAGCATATCGGCTTGATCGCCACCGCCACCACCAGCTACAACGAGCCGTACCATGTAGCGCGCAAATTCGCCTCGCTGGATCACCTCTCCGGCGGCCGCGCAGGGTGGAACCTGGTGACGTCGGATAACGCGGCCGAGGCGCTGAATTTTGGTCGTGACGAGCACCTGGGTCACGCCGAACGCTACAGCCGCGCACGGGAATTTCATCAGGTGGTGACGGGGCTGTGGGACAGCTGGGACGACGACGCCTTCGTGCGCGACAAGGCCAGCGGGCGCTATTACGAGCCAAGTAAACGCCACGTGCTAGACCATGTGGGCGAACACTTCCGGGTCAAAGGCCCCCTGAACGTGGCACGCTCGCCCCAGGGCCAGCCAGTGATCGTGCAGGCCGGCTCCTCGGAAACCGGCCGTGAACTAGCCGCGCAGACCGCCGAAGTGGTGTTTACCGCGCAGACCTCACTGGCCGGCGCGCAGGCCTTCTACAGCGACCTCAAAGCTCGCCTGGGCCAATACGGGCGCGAGGCCGATTCGCTGAAAATCATGCCGGGCGTGTTTGTGGTGGTGGGGCAAACCGAAGCCTTGGCCCAGGCCAAATTCGAAGCGTTCCAGGCGCTGGTCGAACCCAAGGTGGGGGTGGCGTTGCTGGGGCGCATGCTGGGTAATTTCGACCTGTCCGGCTACCCCCTGGATGGGCCGCTGCCCGAGTTACCCTTGACCGACAGCGGTCAACGCAGCCGCCAGCAACTGCTGAGTGAACTGGCCCAGCGCGAACACCTGACATTGGCGCAACTGGACCGACGCATTGCCGGTGGCCGCGGTCATTACAGCTTGATCGGCACGCCGCTGCAGATCGCCGATGAACTGCAGCGCTGGTTCGAAGAAGGTGCGGCGGATGGCTTCAATATTCTGGTGCCGCACTTGCCGGGCGGGCTGGAGGATTTTGCCGGCCTGGTCGTTCCTGAGTTACAGAGGCGCGGTTTGTTTCGGCGCGAATACACCGGCACCACACTGCGCGAAAACCTTGGTTTGGTGCGCCCGGTCAGCCGTTTCAAGAAGACGCGATCATGAAGCCCCAGGTAAGGCGGCAGCCAGAACGGCACTGCCGCAAACACCCCGTACAAGCCAGAATGTGCCGAACTTACAAATCTCCACGATGAACAACATGTACCTTATTGCCATCTGGATCACGCAAGTATGCGCCGTAGTAACCTTCACCATACTGCGGACGTGAGCCGGGCATTCCCTCATCCGATCCACCCGCATGAAGCCCGGCGGTATAGGCAACGTCTACCGCATCTGGAGAGGGAGCCGAGAAAGCGACCATGCTGCCATTCCCTGCCCTGGCTTCGTTGCGATCATAAGGGCTGTACACATAAAAGCGAGGAAGAGCGCTATCTGGCTTGACCCAGCATGCCGACGTCGGTCCACCATCAGGAGTTACGGTGCGGCGACACAGCCCCAGCGGGATCAGTACAGCGTCGTAAAAAGCGGCAGCCTGATCAAGATCATTTGTTCCAACAGTGATGTGACTGAACATCCGCGACCCTCCTTTGTTTTTGATGCGAGGGATTCTATCTTGCCTTTCAGGCAGAAGGTTACACAGTCACCATTGGCGGCTGAAAGACAGATACCCGGCCTGGCGACACTCCCCAGATAAGGTCCGAGCCCATTGTCATTGCTGAATCCTGAAGGAACTCATATAAAGGTTTCGGCCGAACCATGGCGTTCGATTCTCGGACGTCCGCTAAGATAAGGCAGTCGGATCTCATCTCATTCACAAAGCTGAGCGTGGATTACTTTCGCTTAGCGGATGATCGGCGGTAGGAGACGACAGTCTCAGATTATCGAACATCAGGGATCACTAAGAGCCTGCTTAGGCTGAGCCTCATGACCGCCATGGCGGCATCATTGAGAGCTTCCAGCGAAATCACCGAATCGTTTTGCGCGGGTTTAGCGCAGGCACAAAAAAGCCGATCTAGCCGATCGACTTAACTAACTGATTTTAATCATGAATAATGGTCTTGACGGAGTGATTCGAACACTTGCCTCCTAGCAACCCATGCTGGCGGGAGTCCTGAAAAGCCTTTAATACCAACACCTTACGTGGGCGCCCACTTCAATCGACGCCTAACGATGCCGGACAAAGATTCACGAATCCCCGCAAAACTCCCTACAGGCTTTCTGACAGAAAGTCCCTGCGCCCCGGCGTCCTGCCGAACGAATACCAAACTCAATCTCGCAAGAAAAAGCCCGCACGCGGCGGGCTCATTTGATGTTGACGAGGCTATTCCGCAGACAGCTCCTTCATGATCAGCGGTGCCAGTGCGGTCTTGGCAAAATAGAGAGAGGCTGGCGGCGACAGGTGACCGTAGTCAAACGTCACCAATCCTGTTTTCCGATCATCGCCAAGGTAAGTCATGCAACCATCTGCATTGCAAAACGCCCCCAGCGCCGACAGATATTCAAACCCACCAGCACCACCAGCGTACTTGGAGGCCAGCGCCCTGTCGGTGTCGAAGGATGCAGGCAGCAGATTTTCTTTAGTCCGGCGCGGCGTGTTGTTCCAAAACTTGCGCACAACCAACTGATTCAGGAACTGGTCATAGCGCGGCACTGGACCAACCACAATTACATTTTTGACCCCAAGCGCCTTGGCCCTTGCTGTAAGGTCGATCAAATTATTCTTTGTGTCATGCTGTTCAAGTTGGGCAATTACAAGTACCTGTGGCTTTTCCTTTGCCATCACCTCAAAGGCGAACTCATTGGAGCGGTCGCAGTACTTCAAGCCCCCTGTAGCGGTCCCCGGCAAGTTCGCCTCACAGCCAGAGCTTGCCACCTGCAATATGGATACGGAGGGCGGGAGCGTCTTGCTCAGGCCGTAATAGTATTGCTGGGCGTGGGAGTCTCCCCAAAGCATGACCTTTGTGTCAGTGGTCGGCACATAGCATTCGGTGCTGATCTGCTTGCGCGGCTCCATTGTGAAGCCGCCGGCACGGTAACGCTCGATGTCAAAGAAGTCACAGCCGAACCGATAGCCCTCGATAATCCCCTGGTTAGTGAAGTAGGCCCAAGCCGGCAGAGAGTTTTCGAAATACTGCGCGTAGCTTTCGCGGTCCTTGAGGCCGGCTGATAGCCCAGGACGATTCATGAGACCATTTTTGACAAACGTCACAGCACCAACGGCAGCAACAGTCAGGCCCAGCGCCAGCAATAACCCTGTTTTTGGAACCCGCAGCTTGGCGATTCTGAAAGGTACTTCCACATACTTATAGGTGCCGTAGGCCAGCAACGTACTGGCGACCACAGCAAGTACGCCGCTGATTATGCTCAGTTCCTCGGCGCCAAGAATGCGGATGTAAGTGATTACCGGCCAATGCCACAGATAAAGCGGGTAGCTGATCAGGCCAATCCACACCATCGGGCGGCTCGCCATCACCTTCCTGTTCAGCCAGGCGTTCGGTCCGGCCATGATCATCAGCGCAGAACCTGATACCGGCAGCAATGCCCAAAACCCAGGAAAAGCCTTGTACTTGTCCACGACCACAACTGATGCGATCAGCAGCACTGCCCCGGCAATCGATACCAGATTTCGAACTTGCGCAGAGCCCTGGATCTTGTCGGCAGTAGAGGGGCGGAACACCGTGATGTAGGCAATGATGCTGCCGCACAAAATCTCCCAGAACCGATACTGCGGCATATAGAAGGCTGCTGACGGGTTCGTCCCCAGCTTATGCACATCGGCGCCCAGGGAAATGACCGCGAGCAAGACGATTACAGGCAGGACCGCAGAGCGCCAGCGCCACATGACCCAGGCTGCAATGGGGAACAAGATATAGAACTGTTCCTCGACTCCCAGCGACCACAAATGGAGCAATGGCTTAAGCACTGACGATGTGTCGAAGTATCCGGCCTCGCGGTAAAGGACAAGGTTTTGAATAAACCCGATACCGCCCGCGACATGCTTACCCAACATCTTGAATTCGCCAGCCATCAGCGTGAACCAGCCAACCGCGTAGCAAGACACCAAGACAAGAATAAGCGCGGGGAAAATTCGCTTTACGCGGCGCTGGTAAAAGTCCAGAAAACTAAACGCTCTTGAATCTAACCCTTTGAAAATAATGCTGGATATCAAATATCCAGAAATAACAAAGAAAATATCAACGCCAATAAAACCACCACGCATGAAAGATGGGAATGCGTGATATAGAACAACTGAAAGTATTGCAAAAGCCCGGAGACCATCAATATCCGGACGGTACTTCAAATGGTCATGAGCTTTCGTGTTGCCACTCACTGACGACCCTCTTGCATCCTTGAGTAGCGGAGCCTTCACATTCATTACAGTGCAATTCCATTGGCAGACCTTCGCTACAAGTGTGAAGCGAAGCTCAATGTTCGTTGGCCTCAACTGGCCAATCTGGTCGCGCATGGTACTGCTGGCGGATAGCCCGCCGCAACCTTCGCCCAGTGTTAGAGGCTAAGGCCAACAGTGCTGGAGTGTCAGGCAACAGCCACATAAAGCAAGATCGCCAGCGGTGCTTGCTTAATAAGGACGCATCAACACTTAGCCCCGGGAAGCGCGATAAAATACCGTTCGAATTTCTGTCGTGACCGTGTTCAGGTACGAGCCCTGAACGTCGAGTATCCAGCTGCATCAGCCTAACTGCCGCCAGAGAAAGCGCGCCTATTCCATTAACTCGAAAACATTGGGCCCCGTACATCACGCTCATCGATGACAGTACCCTGACGCCGTTTGTGCGTGGCCAGCAGAAGCCAACCAAGGACGGCGCAAGGAAAGGTCAAACCAGGCGTATCGAACAAGACGGCGAATATCGCCCTACAAGGAGTCGTCGGATTTTTGAATCCGTACCACCGCAAGGGCGGGATACAGAAAGCGGCTATGGCTGGAAAGCGTGCCAGTGATATCGATGATGGAAGAAGAGAAATCCAGCAGGAAACCTTATCCGCTGTCATTGGATGACCAGTCAATGCTGTTCGCCGAGCTGCCGGACCACCTGTTGAGGATGGCCCTCTCTAAGGTGGACATTGGATGCCGGAAACAGGAAGTCTGCAAATTGCGGTGGGATTGGGAAATACGGGTACCGGCGTTGAGCACCAGCGTGTTTCTGATACCTGCCGGGTTCGGCGGGCGAAGTGAGAAAGCCGGGGTGAAGAATGACGATGAACGCCTGGTGATCCTGAACAAGGTGGCCATGTCGATCATCGACAATCAGCGCGGTCTGCACAAAGACCTGGTGTTCCCCTACGGGAAGGCAGATCAGTTCGGGCCAACGGTAATGCATCGCATGAATGACTCGGTCTTGAAGAAAGCCAGGGTGCGCGCATAGCGGAAAGTCGGAGACGGCCTACAAGGCGCCGACACACCCGCGGTTCAGATTGATCAGGATTCACGACCTGAAACACACCTTTGGCAGAAGACCACGTGCAGCAAGCGTGACAGAGGTAGATCGCAAAGCGTTATTGGGGCATAAGAACGGCAGTATTACGAGCCACTATTCCACCCCGGTGTTGCAGCATCTGATTGAGGCTGCGAACAAAGTGTTGGCAACTGACTCTCGCGAGCCAGTGCTGACCGTTTTGAGGAGGAAATCGAGATGATCCCCCGCAAAGTGCCTACGTATGAAAAAGCCGAACAGGTTCGAGTTCGGCTAAGTCATTGAAAAATATGGTCGGGACGGAGTGATTCGAACACCCGCCCCCTAACACCCCGTGTACGCGGACACCTCTACAGGCCGCTAAACACAAGGCTTCGCGCCTGGCGCTCGCTGCAACGATGCCTAAGAGTGCGGAACCGTAACTCACGAAGTCTCTTGTAAAGTCACTGAGCCTATTTAGGCTCCCTCCGGCGTCCTGCAGACCTAACACAAAATTCAAACACGAGAGAAAAAGCCCGCACGCGGCGGGCTTAACATCAGCAACGCAACTTGGTCGTTATCTTTGCGCCTGGCTCTCAGGATCCGCCAGTGCCCTATTGATAATCGGCATCAGATCCTTCGCCATAAATTCAGAACCCTTCGCAGACAGGTGATCGTCATCACGGTACATCATCTGGCCGTCGATCATGGCCCAGCACCATTCGGCGTCGCACAGCTTCGCCTGCGTATCAAACAGCGTCACTGCCGGAAAGTCTTTCATGACCCTGGCAACTACTTCTTTGTATTCTTTGTTTCGAGAGTCCACTTCTGCCCGAGATATAGCGCACGGGCTCTTAACCTTGTTGGTCAAACGTAATGGACGACTATCAACGCACGACATCGGAGAGAAGCCAAGCTCAGGAATATCCAATACGAACACCACCTGCTTGCCCGCTTTGGCGAGCATCGTGAAGGTGTTTCTCATACCGGCCTCAAAGACTGCTGCGTAATCTGTCACCTCCGGATGGCCGACTAGCTCCAGGACTCTATCGTGATGGATTAGATCATCTCCCTCATGGTAACCGTTACCGGTCAGGTACATGGGGCCCCGGGACGACAACACAACTGTTTTTACAGACTCCGTATTGACTGCCAACTCGATTGCCTTGTTGATGTAGGTCGAGCACCAATCACGGACGCCTCTCGGGTGAGATGTGACGTTATAGAACGACGTGCATCCGGAAACTCCGATGTTTAGAAGGTTTTTATTTTCCTTTGCCATGGCTTCGGACAGCCCGAGGCGAATATGGTCACTGTGGGAGTCGCCAATCAACATAGCCGATGGGTCACCCTCCCGAGTCATTGAGCAATGATCAATGGGCCAGAACGCGGGGTAGGCCTTTCGGCAAGTTTCGTTCGCCAGATCGCCCCAGTTGAATTGGCTGTTATTGCTGGCAAGTTCTTGAACGCGAAAAGGCAGGCCATCGCGCGCAAATGTGGCGTATCCAACGCCGCCCAAACACAGCATCACACCCCAAAGCAGCGTTGGTTTCAGTGCAGTTTGTGCACCAAATCGAATCGGGCTTTCGATAAAACGATAAGTGAGCCAAGCAAGCAGAACGCTCAACAGAACACCGGCAACCTGTATTTCCCAGGATGGGACAGCGGATTCCATAATTCTGGCGAACGAAAGAATCGGCCAATGCCAGAGGTACAGCGGGTAACTGATCACGCCAATGAAGAGCATGAATCGATTGCTCAGAAGGGTTCGGTTCACCAATGCGTTGGGACCCGAAAAGATCAGCATCGCGGTGCCAATTACGGGCGACAGAGCCCACCAGCCAGGGAAGATGTCACCGCTTTTTAGGAATGCTACCGCGGCAACGATTAGCCCAAGGCCGAGTATAGAAATTGCACTATTAAGCGTTTCACCAAAAACTATTGGAGCATCGTTCCTTTCAACTGCTTTCGAACGAGAATAGTAAAAATAGGCTAGGACGCCCCCTGCTAACAGCTCCCAAAATCTTGTTTGAGGAGAAAAGAAAGTCCCCACAGGATCTGAAGCAACACCATAAACATTCAGACCGAAAGATATAAGACACAAAGCAGCAACCGTAAGCTTTATGCTTACACCAGTTCTCCAGGCTGCCCAAATAATTAGTGGATAAACAAGATAAAACTGCTCTTCAATCGCTAGCGACCAAAGATGCATTAACGGTTTTAGCTCTGAGGACGTATCAAAATAGCCAGACTCACCAAGCAAATTAAAGTTCTGCAAAAATATGGTGCCGGCCGCTATGTGCCGTCCCAACTGTTTGAATTCATCAGGAAGCAACGCAAACCAGCCAAACACATACGTGATCAAAAGGACAGCCACTAGCGCAGGAAATATTCGTTTAGCCCTACGAGAATAAAAATCTACAAAGCTAAAGTGACCCCGACCCAAACTCTTAAAAATAATGCTTGAAATTAGAAAACCGGAGATAACGAAGAACACGTCAACTCCTGCAAATCCACCGGGAACAATGGATGGAAATGCATGAAAGATAACAACTGATAAAATTGCTATCGCCCTCAACCCATCAATATCGGGACGATACTTCAAATGGTCATGAGCTTTTGTATTTCCAACCACTGACGACTCTCTGACATCCTTGAGTAGCGGCGTCTTAACATTCATTACAGCGCAGTTCCATTCTGGAGATGATTCGCAACAGCTCAATGAAACATGAAGCGAAGTGAGGTTCCGATGACCTGGCCCGGCCAATCTAGCCGCGCATGGTACTGCTGGCGGTTGGCCTGCCGCAACCTTCGCCCCAAGATCTGGGCGAAGGCTTAACTCCTGTGCGCGTCAGGCAACAGTTACATAAAGCACGATCTCGAGTGGTGCTTGCGTATCTGGCCGCGTAACCACGTATCCCCTGGGAGGCGCGATAGAACACTGGGCGAATCTCTGTCGTGACCGTATTCAGGTACAAGCCCTGAACCTCCTCCCCCCGATTATATCCAGCTGCATCAGACTTCCAACAGCCACGGTCAGCGTGCCTTTCGCGTTGATTCGATACACCTGACCAGATTGTAAATCTGAGCTAACAGCCGTCGTAGTTCGACTGACAGCGTTCCACCTGATGCGCTCAGCGTGGGGAGAACACCGTTGGTTACCCATCAGGTAAGCCAGTTGCTTTGGCCCCGCCTCCAGAACTGCCTGATGTATTGCGCGGTGTACCTGTTCCATTTCGGGAAACCTCTTCGTGGTTGTCGTGGCAGAACGTTCAGCTCAGGGGCGAAGATATGCGCCCTCAATCAGGGCTTCTTTTAATCGGGATTAAAGATCTGGCTCTTGGCCTGAATTGCGCAGATAGGCCCAGTCGACATCGGGCCGGTGCTCTTCACAGGTAACGCTTCTGCCGCCTGAACTGCAACAGCCTGGTGCGGCCAGTGCAGATAATCTTCGCGGCCTGGGCGGCGTTGTAATTCTTGGGCGACACCACAACAGAACGGTGAATATCTTGATCGAACGTGTAGTACGGGTTTTGTCGTTGTGTGCCAGGAAATGGCGAGACGATGAGCGTAGGCCGTGGCTGGATAGCGTGCCGATGCTCACGAAACTGGAAGAGAAGAAGTCGAGCCGCAAGCCGTACCCAATGTCGGGGCCGGAGCAATCGCTGCTGTCTGGAGAGTTGCCGGTTCACCTGCAAACGATGGCGCTGTTCAAGGTGAACACCGGCACGCGGGAACAGGAGGTTTGCAAGCTAAGGTGGGATTGGGAGATTTCGTTACCCGAACTGGGCACCAGCGTATTTCTGATACCAGCCGATTTTGGCGGCCGGTATGAGCAATCCGGCGTGAAGAACGGCGACGAGCGACTGGTGGTGCTAAACAGTATGCCCAGGTCGATCATCGAGAAGCAGCGCGGCATCAGTAAGGTATGGGTTTTCCCATACAACAGAACCGCGATGCACCGGATGAATGACTCGGCCTGGAAGAAAGCGCGGGTGAGAGCGGCGAAACTCTGGCAGGAGGAAAACCTTCGCCCCGCTCACTCTGGTTATGCATCCATCAGGATTCATGACCTTAAGTACACGTTTGGCCGCCGACTGCGTGCAGCGTAACCGAGGAAGACCGCAAGGCCCTTCTGGGGCACAAGAACGGCAGCATCACCAGTCACTACTCAGGCGCTGAGCGCGGGCATTTGATAGGAGCTGCGAACATGGGATCAGCAATCGATTCTCGCGGACCGGTCCTGACAATTTTGAAGAGGGAGCAGGCGTGAAAAAACGACAAGTCACGCAAATGTCACGCACATGAAAAAGGCCAATGCTGTGAACATTGGCCTAAAGTCATTGAAAAATATGGTCGGGACGGAGTGATTCGAACACTCGACCCCTAGCACCCCATGCTAGTGCGCTACCGGACTGCGCTACGCCCCGACTAGGCGTGTTACTGGGTTCGCTTCTTAACGAAGCGAACCGGAATATACCGCAAGCTTTTGAAATGTGGAAGTATTTTTAAAGCTTGAATCATTTTTTCAGCACCACCAGTACATCTTCCAATTCGGAGATCATTTGGCGGATCAGTTGCTTGTATTGAGTGGTGTCGTCTTTGGCTTCGTCACCGGACATACGCTGGCGTGCGCCGCTGATGGTGAACCCTTGGTCGTACAGCAACGCGCGGATCTGTCGGATCATCAGCACGTCCTGGCGCTGATAATACCGACGGTTCCCGGTGCGTTTGACGGGGTTGAGTTGAGGAAACTCCTGCTCCCAATAGCGCAGCACGTGCGGTTTTACCGCACACAACTCGCTGACTTCACCGATGGTGAAGTAGCGCTTGCCTGGGATGACGGGTAGCTCGTCGTTATGACTTGGTTCCAGCATAAGCCTCAACTCGGGCCTTCAACTTCTGCCCTGGACGAAAGGTGACCACACGGCGAGCCGTGATCGGGATTTCTTCTCCCGTTTTTGGATTGCGGCCAGGCCGCTGGCGTTTGTCTCGCAGGTCAAAATTGCCGAAACCGGACAATTTGACCTGTTCGTTGTCTTCCAGAGCGTGTCTGATCTCTTCAAAAAACAGCTCAACCAATTCCTTGGCCTCGCGCTTGTTCAGACCCAACTCTTCGTACAGACGTTCCGCCATCTCAGCTTTCGTCAAAGCCCCCATACGTCACTTCCTTAACGTGGCGTTCAACCTTTGTTCGAGCGAGGTGAGGATATTTTGCGTCGTGGTATTCACCTCATCGTCATTAAGAGTGCGCGATGGATGCTGCCAGGTCAAGCCAACTGCAAGGCTTTTTCTATGCGGATCAATGCCTTTACCCTGATAGACGTCAAATAGCCTGAGGTCTGTCAGCCATTCCCCTGCATTTTCACGGATTACATCCAGAACTGCAGTGGCGGCGACTTCACGGTCGGCGATCAGGGCCAGGTCGCGACGCACTTCAGGGAAGCGCGACAACTCGCTGAATTTAGGCATCTTGCCCGACGCAACTTCAGCCAAGACTAGCTCAAACACGAAGACTGGACGGTCCAGCCCCAAGGTTTTCGACAGTTCTGGGTGAATGGCGCCCACAAAGCCCACCAGGCGACCTTCACGCTCGATACGTGCAGTCTGGCCTGGATGCAACGCTGGGTGGCTACCCGGCACGAACGTAAAGGCGTCCAACGCACCGGCAAAGCCGAGCACCGCTTCCACGTCTGCCTTGACGTCGAAGAAGTCCACGACCTCACGGCCTTGCGCCCAGCCTTCCGGCAGACGGCTGCCGCAGACGACGCCCGCCAGCATCGGCTCTTGCTTCAAGCCATCAAGCTGGCCGACGAAACGCAAGCCGCTTTCGAACAGACGCACGCGGTCTTGCTGGCGGTTCAGGTTGTGAGAAAGAGCCTTCACCAGGCCCGGCCACAGCGACGAACGCATGGCGGCCATGTCGTTGGAGATCGGATTAGCCAACAACAGCGGTTCAACGCCAGGGTTGAACAGTTCGAACTGTTTTGGATCAATGAAGCTATACGTCACAGCTTCCTGGTAACCACGGGCAACCAGCAAACGACGCAGTTCAGGCAGGTGCGCACGCGCTTCGGCCTTGGGTTGCGGTGCCAGGCGTGCTTGCGGATAGCGAACCGGCAGGCGGTTGTAACCGTACAGGCGCGCCAGCTCTTCGATCAGGTCGACTTCCAGGCTGATGTCGAAGCGATGGCTAGGTACTGCAACCTGCCACTGCCCTTCCCCACCCGCGGAAATACCCAGGCCGAGTGCAGACAGCAGTTGCTCGATTTCAGCCGGCTCGATGACCAGGCCGAGCATTTGCTCAACGCTTTTGGCACGCAAGGTAATCGGTGCAATCGACGGCAGGTACTGTTCGTTGACAGTTTCAGTAATCGGGCCGGCTTCACCACCGGTGATTTCCAGCAGCAGGCCGGTAGCGCGCTCCATGGCTTCACGGGCGAGTTTCCAGTCCACGCCACGCTCGTAGCGGTGCGACGCATCGGTGTGCAGGCCGTAGGAACGAGCCTTGCCAGCGATCGCGATCTGGTCGAAGAACGCGCTTTCAAGGAATACGTCACGGGTGGTCGCGGATACACCGCTGTGCTCGCCACCCATCACGCCGGCAATTGCCAGGGCACGTGTGTGGTCGGCGATGACCAGAGTGTCGGCACGCAGGCTGACTTCCTGGCCATCGAGCAGCACCAGCTTCTCGCCTTCTTCGGCCATACGCACGCGGATGCCGCCATTGATTTCGGCAAGATCAAACGCATGCAACGGCTGGCCGAGTTCCAGCATCACGTAGTTGGTGATGTCGACGGCGGCGTCGATGCTGCGTACATCGGCACGACGCAGGCGCTCAACCATCCACAGCGGCGTTGGCTTGGACAGGTCCACGTTACGGATCACACGCCCCAGGTAACGCGGGCAGGCGTTTGGTGCCAGTACCTCAATCGAGCGTACTTCGTCGTGTATCGCCGGTACGGCAGCGACCACTGGACGAGTGACAGGTGCGTTGTAGAGCGCGCCCACTTCACGGGCCAGGCCAGCCAGGGACAGGCAGTCGCCGCGGTTGGGGGTCAGGTCGACCTCAATGCTGGCGTCTTCCAGTTCCAGGTAAACACGGATGTCCTGACCCACTGGCGCGTCGGCCGGCAGCTCCATCAGGCCATCATTGCCCTCACCCACTTGCAGTTCGGCCTGGGAGCACAGCATGCCGTTGGATTCAACGCCACGCAGCTTGGCCTTCTTGATCTTGAAGTCGCCCGGCAACTGGGCACCGATCATAGCGAACGGGATCTTCAGGCCCGGGCGCACATTAGGCGCTCCGCACACGACCTGAAAGGTTTCCGAGCCGTTGCTGACCTGGCACACACGCAATTTGTCGGCATCAGGGTGCTGCTCGGTGCTCAACACCTCGCCCACCACCACACCACTGAAAACACCGGCGGCCGGCGTAACGCTATCGACCTCAAGACCGGCCATCGACAGGCGAGCAACCAGCTCGTCGCGATCTACCTGCGGGCTTACCCAGCCACGCAGCCATTGTTCACTGAATTTCATCCTGCTCTCCTAAAGATTCGTTACGACTAGCGAAATTGCGCGAGGAACCGCAAGTCGTTGTCGAAGAACAGACGCAAGTCGTTCACGCCGTAACGCAGCATGGCCAGACGCTCAACGCCCATGCCGAAGGCAAAGCCCGAGAACTCTTCTGGATCGATCCCGGACATGCGCAGCACGTTGGGGTGAACCATGCCGCAGCCCATCACTTCCAGCCAGCCGGTCTGCTTGCACACACGGCAGCCTTTACCGCTGCACATCACGCATTCCATGTCGACTTCAGCGGATGGCTCGGTGAACGGGAAGAACGAAGGACGGAAACGTACCGCCAACTCTTTTTCGAAGAACACCCGCAGGAACTCTTCGATGGTGCCTTTGAGGTCGGCGAAATTGATATCGCGATCAACCAGCAGGCCTTCGACCTGGTGGAACATCGGCGAATGGGTGATATCCGAGTCGCTACGGTACACACGGCCTGGGCAGACAATGCGGATCGGCGGCTTGTTCGCTTCCATGGTGCGGACCTGTACCGGCGAGGTATGGGTGCGCAGCAGCATGTTGGCGTTGAAATAGAAGGTGTCGTGCATCGACCGGGCCGGGTGATGGCCTGGGATGTTGAGCGCCTCGAAGTTGTGGTAGTCGTCTTCGACCTCAGGGCCTTCGGCAATGCCGTAGCCGATGTGTGTGAAGAACTGTTCGATACGTTCCAGAGTCCGGGTGATCGGATGCAGACCGCCCGACGCCTGGCCACGACCAGGCAAGGTCACGTCAATGGACTCGGCGGCGAGCTTGGCCGCAAGATCGGCCTCCTCGAGCGACGCCTTGCGCGCATTGAGAACCTCTGTGACACGCTCCTTGGCGACGTTGATCAGCGCACCGATTTGCGGACGCTCTTCAGCGGGCAGATTTCCCAGGGTCTTCATCACCTGAGTCAATTCACCTTTCTTGCCAAGGTAGTGAACCCGGATTTGCTCCAGGGCATTTACATCTTCAGCGCTTTGCACAGCCTCAAGGGCTTGGGCGACGAGCGCGTCCAGGTTTTCCATGTACAGACTCCAGATACAAAATAGGGGAAGAGCTTGAAGGCTCTTCCCCTATTTATGACGTTTACCACCTTGGGCCACAGGAGTAGCCCAGGGTGACTGTCGGGGGTACTTAAGCCAAGGAGGCTTTAGCTTTCTCGACAATCGCAGCAAACACCGCTTTTTCGTTCACGGCCAGTTCAGCCAGAACCTTACGGTCGATTTCGATGGACGCTTTTTTCAGGCCAGCGATGAAACGGCTGTAGGACAGACCGTTAACACGTGCACCGGCGTTGATACGAGCGATCCACAGAGCGCGGAACTGACGTTTTTTCTGACGACGGTCACGGTAGGCGTATTGGCCTGCCTTGATTACCGCTTGCTTGGCAACACGGAATACGCGTGAACGCGCGCCGTAGTAGCCTTTAGCAAGTTTCAGAATTTTTTTGTGACGCTTACGGGCCATGACGCCACGCTTTACACGAGCCATGAGTTACTTCCTCTATTCTTGAACCAAAATTAACGAAGGCGCAGCATGCGCTCGACTTTTGCCACGTCAGACGGATGCAGCAAGCTGCTACCGCGCAGTTGACGCTTACGCTTGGTCGACATTTTGGTCAGGATGTGGCTCTTGAAAGCGTGCTTGTGCTTGATGCCGTTAGCAGTTTTCAGAAACCGCTTAGCAGCACCACTTTTAGTTTTCATCTTTGGCATGTTCGGTACTCCGCATTCAGTTGATAAACATAATCAGAAGGCCTGCCGTGCCCTGTTGATTACTTCTTCTTTTTCGGGGCGATGACCATAATAAGCTGGCGTCCTTCCATCTTAGGATGCTGTTCGACCGAACCGTACTCCAGCAGGTCAGCTTCAACCCGCTTGAGGAGTTCCATCCCCAGCTCCTGGTGGGCCATCTCACGGCCGCGGAATCGCAAGGATACCTTGGCCCTGTCCCCATCACTCAGGAAACGTACCAGGTTGCGCAGTTTTACCTGGTAATCCCCTTCCTCCGTCCCTGGACGAAACTTGATTTCTTTTACTTGAATCTGCTTCTGGTTCTTCTTCGCTGCGGCAACCTGCTTCTTCTTTTCGAAGATAGATTTGCCGTAGTCCATCACCCGACAAACAGGTGGGATTGCATCGGCGGAGATTTCCACCAGGTCCAGCTTGGACTCTTCTGCAATACGAAGCGCTTCATCAATCGAGACGATGCCAATCTGCTCGCCATCAGCGCCAATTAACCGAACCTCGCGTGCCGAGATATTCTCGTTGATCGGGGCTTTCGGTGCAGCTCGTTTATCTTGTCTCATTTCACGCTTAATAATAATTACTCCGAATCTGGGCGACCACGCCGGGAAACCGCTTGCGCGAGGAACTCAGCGAACTGGGCGACGGGCATCGAGCCCAGGTCAGCACCTTCACGAGTACGCACAGCGACAGTCTGCATCTCGACTTCCCGATCTCCGATAACCAAAAGATAGGGAACCTTGAGCAAAGTATGCTCGCGGATTTTAAAGCCGATCTTTTCATTTCTCAAGTCGGACTTGGCACGAAATCCGCTTTCGTTGAGAGTTTTTTCAACTTCAGCGGCAAAATCTGCCTGTTTATCAGTGATATTCATGATCACTGCCTGGGTCGGAGCCAGCCACGCAGGGAACGCGCCCTCGTAGTGCTCGATCAGGATACCGACGAACCGTTCGAACGAACCGAGGATCGCCCGGTGCAGCATAACCGGGTGTTTACGGCTGTTGTCTTCGGAGACGTATTCGGCTCCCAGACGGATTGGCAGGTTAAAATCGAGCTGCAGGGTACCACACTGCCAGACACGGCCAAGGCAATCTTTGAGCGAGAACTCGATCTTCGGACCGTAGAACGCGCCCTCACCCGGCTGCAGATCGTACGCAAGGCCCGCACTGTCGAGCGCAGCGGCCAGTGCCGCTTCGGCGCGATCCCATAGCTCGTCGGAACCGACGCGTTTTTCCGGACGAGTGGACAGCTTCATCTCGACTTCGGTAAAGCCGAAATCGCGATAAACGTCCATGGTCAGCTTGATGAACGCTGCGGACTCGGCCTGCATCTGCTCTTCGGTGCAGAAGATGTGGGCGTCGTCCTGGGTGAAGCCACGCACCCGCATGATGCCGTGCAGCGCACCCGATGGTTCGTTACGGTGGCAGGCACCGAACTCGGCCAGGCGCATCGGCAACTCGCGGTAGCTCTTCAGGCCCTGATTGAATACCTGCACGTGGCACGGGCAGTTCATCGGCTTGATGGCGTAGTCGCGGTTTTCCGACTGGGTGGTGAACATGTTGTCGGCGTAGTTGGCCCAGTGCCCGGATTTCTCCCACAGGCTGCGATCAACCACCTGGGGAGTCTTGATCTCCAGGTAACCGTTTTCGCGCTGCACCTTGCGCATGTACTGCTCAAGCACCTGGTACAGAGTCCAGCCATTCGGGTGCCAGAACACCATGCCCGGCGCTTCTTCCTGAAGGTGGAACAGGTTCAGGCGCTTGCCGATCTTGCGGTGGTCGCGTTTTTCAGCTTCTTCGATGCGCTGGATATAGGCGGCCAATTGCTTCTTGTCAGCCCAGGCCGTGCCGTAGATCCGTTGCAGCTGTTCGTTCTTGGCGTCACCGCGCCAGTAGGCACCGGACAGCTTGGTCAGCTTGAACGATTTGAGGAAGCGCGTGTTCGGCACGTGCGGGCCACGGCACATATCCACGTATTCTTCGTGGTAGTACAGCCCCATGGCCTGCTCGTCCGGCATGTCTTCTACCAGACGCAGCTTGTAGTCCTCGCCACGTGCAGTAAACACGTCGATCACTTCGGCACGCGGGGTGACTTTTTTGATGACGTCGTAATCTTTTTCGATCAGCGCGTGCATGCGCTGCTCGATGGCCGCCAGGTCGTCCGGCGTAAAAGGACGCTCATAGGCGATGTCGTAATAGAAGCCTTCTTCAATGACCGGGCCGATCACCATCTTGGCGGTTGGATACAGTTGCTTGACCGCATGGCCAATCAAGTGCGCGCAAGAGTGGCGAATGATCTCCAGCCCCTCTTGATCCTTGGGCGTGATGATTTGCAGGCTGGCGTCGCTGGTGATCAGGTCGCTGGCATCAACCAGCTTGCCGTCGACCTTGCCGGCCACGGTGGCCTTGGCCAGGCCAGCACCAATGGATGCGGCGACCTCGGCTACGGAAACCGGATGATCGAATGAACGCTGACTGCCGTCGGGAAGAGTAATAGTTGGCATGGCGCCTCCTCTCCTAGTGGTGACCCCTACCAAAGGTCACGTGGGTTGGGATGAGCCAGTACAAGATCCAACACCAGGCCGCTCAATAATGAACGCCTGCCTTACAGCGGCAGGAGCCTTTCGGCCAACCGATAATCGAACCAGAGTGACTGGAGTGAACAAAAAGAACCTGGCAAGGCGGCAAATGGCGCGCCCGGAAATAGCCAGGCAAGGATGCTAGCACAGATGAACGGTCATCGCGTCGGCCAAGCGCTGGGTAAAGAGCAATTCATGGCTTTACAGTTGCAAAAGTGAACTTGAGCTGTACGCAGGGCCTCAAAGCCACTGAGAATCGCCGTTCGTCCTCGACCCAAAGGAGCATCCCATGATGCGTTTTACCTCTACCCTCGCTGTCGCCGCTACCCTGAGCCTCCTTTCCCTCGGCGCGCAGGCTGCAGCCCCTTCCAACTGGCCAGCTGGCGCCCGTGACGCCTTCGTCAACGACTGCAGTGCCGCAGCCAGCCAGAACGTGGACGTCAAAACTGCCAAAGCCCACTGTGAATGTGGCGCTGACAAGATCAATGCCGAATTGAGCACTGCCGAGATCAAGGAATTGATGACCAACCAGAACGCCAGCCCGGAGCTTAAAAACAAAGCAGTCGCGGCTATTTCGTCCTGCAAAGTGGTGAAGAAAAAGTAAGATTGGCTGACGATTCGACGGTCATTTCGCTGAAAAAACAGCCTGAAAACTGCCATTTCACACAAATTATGCAGGTTTTACGGCTTTTTTTAACAGCTGATATTTCGTCGCGAAGCCCCGTAAATCGGGGCTTTCAGCCGAACAACGGATCAAACGCAAAGCGATTGATTAGCAAACAGTGCCTTGGGGGGGCTCCCAAGCCGAACATTTCGACTATGATAGCCCTGTGTGCCCAGTTGGCCTGAGCAGCACAGCACTACTGAAAATATATGTTTCTTGGAGATACACCATGTCTAATCGCCAAACCGGCACCGTTAAATGGTTCAACGATGAAAAAGGCTTCGGCTTCATCACTCCTCAAGGTGGCGGTGACGACCTGTTCGTACACTTCAAAGCTATCGAAAGCGACGGTTTCAAAAGCCTGAAAGAAGGCCAAACCGTTTCCTTCGTGGCTGAGAAAGGCCAAAAGGGTATGCAAGCTGCACAGGTTCGCGGCGAGTAATTCTCCGCTGAGCTAAAAAAACCCCGTCCATGTGACGGGGTTTTTTATGGGCGATGCAAAAGCCGTATCAGCCGCAGTTAACCCGGTTGATCACCAGATTGTCGTCGGTGTTCAGGTTCAGGCGGTCAGAGCGATACTCCAGCGTGACCATGTCGTTGGGCTTGAGGATGCGTGCATTCTGCGCGCCAGCCCGCGTACGTGCTTGCTCCAGCAACTGGGGCGAGGCTTTCTGGCCGATGGCGAACTCTGCGGCCTTCGACTCACAGCGGCTATGACCGGCATCGGTCACAGTGGCAGCTTTGCCTGGCTCAGAGGCACCCGGGGTACTGCATCCCGCCAACGCGAGCGCAGCCAACAAAGTACCGAATGATGCGAGCTTCCAAGGCATGAAGCCTCCTATGATAAAAAGTGGACAGAGATCGTGCGACAGCATTCAAAGCGATTGGTTTCAAGACGTTAACCGCCTGTGGGCAAGTCTGCCTGAGTCGCAGCCTGCAATCGCTTGGTGAATCGTGACTAGATATGAACGTATTCAGTAGATATCGATGTAGTCCGACGAAGGAGTAGGCCAATTCTGCTTCAGCGCGTTGAAAATCTGCATGACCCAGACTTCATCGCTGGCCGCCACGTTGCCGACATAGCCGGAACCTTTGGCCCAGGTCTCCAGGCGAAACACCAGGCCAGCGATATCAGCCCCACCGACTACGCCGGAAGAAATGTAGGCGATGCCTTCTTTGGTTACCCGCAACTGGGTATGTTCGTCGTCACTGGCGCTGCCAAGCAGTTGGCGCACGGCGTCCAGCGTCAGGTTGTCGGGCTTGCTCAAATCGATTTGCACGCGGTGTTTCCCGGCCATTTAACAGGCCAACAGTGTCGCACAGCCGCCGCTTCATGCCTAAGTAGCAGTGCCAAATGCCGTACAAAATGCTTAACTGCGCCCCTCTGGAACGGCGTTCCAGTGCATTGCCCCCGCATTTTTAGCCCGTGAGATTTCCATGACCACCGTAACGCTTCAAGCCGACATCAAAGCCAAGTGGCCCCAAGGGCAAAGTTCCTACAGCCCCGGAAGCCCGGAAGAACTGGCGATCATTGGTATCGACCTGTTGGTCAAGGAACTGGGCACCCAGGCGGCGCAAGCATTCATCGGCCAGATATTCGAGAAATACCCGGCCGACTACATGGGCGCCCAAGAGCGCGAATAGAACAGGGCGACGAGCGCCGCCCCGCTAACTTACTTCAGACGCGCCAGGCGCTCGGTCAGCAGATCGAAGAAGCCCTGGGCGTCGCCATTCTCAACCCAGAACACATTCTTCGGCTGCTTGAGGCCGTCATACCAATCGACAATGGTCTGGCCGAAGGTCGGGCCTTCGCGGCTGTCGACCACCATATTGGCCTCACGACCGCTGAACAGCGAAGGCTTGAGCAGGTACGCCACCACGGTAGCGTCATGGACCGGGCCACCCGGAATGCCGTAGTGCTCCATATCGCCTTTGACGTACTCATTCAGAATACTGCTGACGACCTTGCTCGCATTGTTGTTCAGGTCCGCAATCTTCTTCAGGCGGGCGTCGCTGGTGAGGACTTTATGGGTCACGTCCAACGGCAGGTAGGTCAACTTCACACCGCTTTTGAGCACGATCTCCGCCGCCACCGGATCGGCGAACAGGTTGAACTCCGCCACTGGGGTGATATTGCCGCCGTTGAAGTGGGCGCCGCCCATCACGACCACTTCCTTGATGCCCTGGGTGATTTCGGGCGCTTGAGTCAGCGCCAGTGCCAGGTTGGTCTGCGGGCCGAGCATGGCGATGGTGATGCTGTGCGGCTTGGCGCTGCTCAGGGTCTTGATCAGGTAGTCGACTGCATTGCCTTCGGCCAGGCCTGTTTTCGGTTCATGCACCGTGACGCCCGAGATGCCTTCCTTGCCATGGATATTCTCGGCGTAGATCGGTTTGCGCAACAACGGCGCTGGCGCACCTGCGTACACCGGGATGTCCTCGCGACCTGCCCATTCGCGCGCCAGGCGCGCGTTGCGGGAGGTCTTGTCCAGGCGCACATTGCCGGCGACGGTGGTCAGCGCACGAATGCTCAACTCCTCCGGCGAGGCCATGGCGAACAGCAAGGCCACCACGTCATCGGCACCCGGGTCGGTATCGATGATCAGGTCGATTTTTTCCGCCGCTTGGGCGCTTGCAGCAGTGAGCGCGGACAAAAGCAGAACACTCCGGAACAGGTTTTTCAGGGTAGGTAGACCACGTTGCATAAAGCACTCCTTGTCATAGGGGGGACGCTAGAACGTTACGCCGGACACCAGCGCGATATTGCAGTACGGCTGGCACTCGCCAGTGCGCACCACAGCGCGGGCATTGCGGCTCAATTGCTTGAATTGGTCATGGCTGAGCAGGCGTCGCTCGCCCAGTGCAGCCTGCTCTGTGAGCGTATTTAGCGCGGTCAGCGCGGGCGGTTGCTTCAGCAGGATCTCTTCTGCCAGAACATGGCTTTCCACCTGCATTTCGCTAAGCACGATGCGCAAGGTGCTGATGAAGTCCGGGATGCCCTGGGTCAGTGCCAGGTCGATCAATTCGACGCCGGGAGGTACCGGCAGGCCGGCATCGCCGATGACCAGAATGTCACCGTGGCCCAGGGACGCGATCACGCGCGACAGGGCGATATTCAGCAAAGGTGTCTTTTTCATGCGGGCACAAAACCTTGTACGTCGTGCAGCGTAGGAATGGAAGGCTGAGCGCCGGCGCGGGTCACTGACAACGCCGCCGCCACTTGGCCAAAACGGATCGCCTCGGCTTCGCTCTGGCCCGCGGCCAGCGCGGCGGCAAAGCCACCGACAAAGGTATCGCCAGCAGCGGTGGTATCCACCGCCTTGACCTTCGGCGCCACCAGGTGCTCAAAGCTCTTGCCGTCGGCAAACAGCGCGCCCTGGGCGCCCAGGGTGATGATGACCTTGCCAGCACCCGTCTGGATCAGCGCGGTCGCGGCGACCTTGGCACTGTCGAGGGAGTCGACCGCTACGCCGCTGAGAGCGCTGGCCTCGCTTTCATTGGGGATCAGATAATCGATCGAGGCATACCAGTCAGCGGGCAATGGTCCGCTTGCCGGGGCCGGGTTGAGGATGACGGTCTTGCCCAGTTCGCGACCCCGCTTGAGCGCATACCCAACGGTCTCCATCGGCACCTCAAGCTGGCAGATGATCACGTCTGCCGCTTGCAGCACAGCGTCGCACGTTCGCAGCGACGCAGGCGTCAGCTCACCGTTGCTGCCGGCCACAATGACAATGGCGTTCTGGCTGCTGTCATCGACCACGATCAACGCCACACCGCTGGAGCCATCCACCGTGCTGACGGCCTGGCAGTCGATCCCTTCCACCAGCAGCGCATCGCGCAATTGGCTGCCATAAGCGTCGGTACCGATGCACCCCACCATGGCGACACTCGCCCCCAGGCGTGCCGAGGCGACGGCCTGGTTGGCGCCCTTGCCACCGGGCACAGTGGAAAATGTCTGGCCGATCAGGGTTTCACCGGCACGCGGCAAGCGACTGGCGCGGGTGACCAGGTCCATGTTCAAGCTGCCTATTACCACTACTTTTGCTGGCATACATCAGTACTCATCAATTCGGTTCAGCGGTATTGGGCGAACACATCAGCCAATGGCGCGGTCGACTCACGCAAAACAATACTGGGCGTCACGATACGTTGATCGATCGGCAGTTGGGGGGTTGCTATTCGTTGCAGTAATAATTCGGCCGCAGTCTCGCCCAATTGCAGGATCGACTGGCCAACCGTCGTCAGCGCCGGGTAGACGTAGCGCCCCATCTGGATGTCATCGAAACCGATGACCGACAGCTCGCCCGGCACCCGCACATTGCGCTCGGCGGCGGCGCGCAGCACGCCAAAACCAATCATATCGTTGCTGGCGAAAATCGCGCTGGGCGGGTGTTGCGATAATAACTGTACGGCTGCGGCATACCCGCCCGTGCTGGTGAAATCGCTTTCCAGGGTACGACTGGACAACACCTCGATGCCCGCCTCGCGCAATGCACGCTGGTACCCGGCCAGGCGCATCTGCGCCACGCGGGTATGCCCAGGGCCGCCGATACAGGCGATGTCCCGGTGCCCCAACTCCAGCAAGTGCCGGGTCGCCAGGTAAGCGCCCTCTTCGTGATCGATGCGCACCAGGTCCACATCAATCCCATCCAGCGCCCGGTCGACAATCACCATCGGCGTGCGCACTGCACTCAAGCCTGCGGCAAGGCCACTGTCATCACCGCCCACGGATGTCACGATCAAGCCGTCGACGCGTTTTTCCAGCAACACGCGCAAATAACTGCGCTGTTTCTCTGCGTCGTCATCCGAGTTGCAGAGGATCACGCAATAGCCATTACGCTCGCAGTAATCCTCGATACCCCGAGCCAGCTCGGCAAAATACGGGTTGAGGCTGTTGGGCACCAGCAGCCCGATGGTGGCCGTGGTCTTGGCCTTGAGCGAGCGTGCCACGGCACTGGGCACGTAGTCCAACTGCTTGATCGCCGCCTCGACCTTGATGCGTACCGGCTCGCTGACTGGGCGCGTCTTGTTCACCACATGGGACACGGTGGTGTAGGAAATACCTGCAAGCGCTGCCACATCCTTGATCGTTGCCATGGTTCAGCCCCGCCGACTGGCGCGCTGGCTGCGATAAGTATCGAGGACCACGGCAATCACGATCACGGCACCGGTAATGATGCGTTTAGTCGGTTCCGTCGCGCCGATCTGCGCCAGCCCGGCGGCCAGGACCGAAATAATCAACACCCCGAAGAACGTACTGATGACCGAGCCACGCCCGCCCATCAGGCTGGTGCCACCGATCACTACGGCGGCGATCACTTGCAGCTCCAGGCCCGAACCGGCATTCGGGTCCGCCGCTTCCAGGCGCGAGATCTGGAACAGCGCCGCCACACCAGCCAACAGGCCCATCAGGCTGAACACCAGGACCTTGTAAGGCTTGGGATTGATACCCGCCAGGCGCACCGCTTCTTCGTTGGTGCCGATGCCGATCAGGTAGCGACCGAAGACCGTACGGGTCAGTACCAACTGGGCCGCGATGATCACCAGCAAGGCGATGATGAACGACGGAGAAATACCGAAGGCAATCGGGTTGGACAGCCAGGCAAACGAGTCACCGATATAAGCGGTGCGCGAGCCCGTCATCTGGTAGGCCACGCCGCGGGCCATCTCCAGCACGCCGAGGGATACGATAAATGACGGAATGCGCCAGGCCACCGTGATGGAACCGGTGATGGTGCCGGCCAACGCCGCGCAACCCATGCCCAACAGAGCGGCAGGCAACACGCTCCAGCCCCAGCCCAGGATCGCCACGCTGACTGCCGAGGCCGCCAATGCCAGTACCGATCCCACAGACAGGTCGATGCCGCCAATGATCAGGATGAAGGTCATGCCCACCGCCAGCACCATCAGGTCTGGAATCTGGTTGGCCAGGGTGCTGAAGGTGTCATAGGACAGAAAGTGATCGCTGAGCATCGAGAACAGCGCAATCATCGCCAGCAGGGCACCCGCCAGCCCGAGGTAGGTACCCAGGCCATAGAAGTTGCCGCCAGTTTTACCGGGGGAAATGTTTGTTTTCATGGGGTATTCCTAGGCGCTGCTTCGTTGAGCAGCGCATCACGTTTCTGATAGCCGGCAAAGGCGGCGGCGAGCAATTCGTCCTGGGTCCAGCTGTCACGCTCGAAGGTCTCGATCAGGCGCCCGGCGGACAGCACACCGATGCGGTCACAGATCAGCATCAGCTCACGCAGGTCACTGGACACCACCACCAGCGCTTTGCCCTGGCGGGTCAATTCACCGAGCAAGGCATAGATATCGAACTTGGCACCGACGTCGATACCGCGGGTGGGCTCATCGAACAGCATTACTGCGCAGTCGCGCTCCAGCCAGCGGCCAATCACCACCTTCTGCTGGTTACCACCCGACAGCTCGGACACCAGTTGCGTCGGGCTGGAACTGCGGATTCGCATGGCGTCGATCTGGCGCTTGGCCAGAGCGGTTTCGTTACGGCTGTTGACGACGCCCCCGCCGGAAATTTCCGGCATGTTGCCCAAGGCGATGTTGGCGCTGATGGACTGGGTCAGCAGCAGGCCTTCGCCCTTGCGGTCTTCGGTGATCAGGGCAATACCATGACCGACCGCGTCGACCGGCGAGCGAATGCTCACCACCTTGGCCGGCGAACCCAAGGCCACGGTGCCGCTATCGGCCGGGTCGGCGCCGAAAATCAGGCGCAGCAATTCGGTGCGACCGGCGCCGATCAGGCCGGAAATGCCAAAGATTTCACCGGCGCGCACTTCAAAGGACACATCGCGGACCTTGTCCGAACGGGTCAGGCCCGTCACGGTCAAGGCCGGACCTCCGATGGTGCGCGGGCCCAAATCGATGTGTTCACCCAGTTCGCGACCGACCATCAAGGTCACCAACTGCTCACTGTTGTAATTGGCCATCGGCTCGACGCAGACCAGCTTGCCGTCGCGCAATACCGCAATGCGCTGGGCGACACGGGCCAACTCTTCGAGCCGGTGCGAAATATAAATGATCGCCACGCCTCGAGCCTGCAGGCGCGTGATTTGTTCAAACAGCATCTCGACTTCACGAGCAGTAAGCATCGCCGTGGGCTCGTCGAGGATCAATACATGGCAGTCGCCGATCAGGTTACGAGCGATCTCGACCATTTGCTGGTGACCAATGCCCAGGCTGCCTACCAGTGTGTCCGGGTCGATCGCGTCCAGGCCGACTTGGGCCATGGCTTCGATCGCGGCTTTGCGCAATTGTTTGCGGCTGATCCAGCCACAGCGGCTCGGCAGGTTATCCAGGAACAGGTTTTCAGCCACGGTCAGCGTCGGCAGCAGGTTGAGTTCCTGCATGACCATGCGCACGCCCAAGGCTTCGGCCTGGGTGCGGCTGGCGGGGCGATAATCCTGACCGTTGAATTGCATGTGCCCGGTGGTGGGCGTGACCAGGCCGCCGATGATCTTCGACAAGGTACTTTTGCCTGCGCCGTTCTCACCGGTCAGCGCCAACACTTCCCCGCGATTGAGCGTCAGGGTGATGTCGGACAGAACCGGTTGGGCATAGGTCTTACCGATACCGCTGACCGAGAGGACAGCGTTCGGGGCGGAAGATGACATAGGAAAATCTCCAGGCGCCCGCTCAGGACGAGCGGGCGCTGTTGGGTACTGCCAGGATTACTGCTTGATGACGAGTTCGACCGGGGTTTCGATCACGCCATCTTTGGCATCGACTTTCTCACCCTTGACCAGCTTCAGCGCGTTCTGGATACCGAACACGGCTTGCTGGGCGGCGGCCTGGTCAGCGGTGGCCAACACGCGGCCGTCCTTGAGCATTGGCTTGATCGCGTCAATGTTGTCGTAACCTACCACCAACACCTTGCCGGCCTTGCCTGCCGCACGCACGGCGGAAACAGCGCCCAGGGCCATGTTGTCGTTACCGGCCAACAGCGCCTTGATATCCGGCGTTTCGCTCAGCATCGCTGCCGCGATTTTGTTGCCTTGGTCGATTTCCCAGTTACCGGATTGGGTGGAAACAATCTTCATGCCTGCCGCGTCCATCGCATCCTTGAAGCCTGCGGTGCGCTGCTGGGCATTGGTGGTAGTGGGTACGCCCTCGATGATGCCGACCTTGTCACCGGCGGCCAGTTGCTTGGCCAGGTAGTCGCCCACCAGCTTGGAGCCTTTGCGGTTATCCGGGCCTACAAACGGAATATCGAGGTTTTTGCTTTTGAGTACTTCCGGGTCCAGGCGATTGTCGATGTTGACCACCTTGATACCGGCATCGGAAGCCTTTTTCAGCACACTGGCGAGTGCCTTGGAGTCGGCGGGAGCAATGACAAGCGCATCAACCTTGGCGTTGATCATTTCGTTGACAATGGCGATCTGCGCGCTGGTATCGGTTTCGTTCTTGATGCCGTTGGAGATCAACTTGAATTCTGTTGGGTGCGCTTTCTGGTAATCCTTCGCACCGTCGGTCATGGTGACGAAAAACTCATTGGCAAGGGACTTCATGACCAAACCCACGGTAGGCGTTTTGGCAGCGTCATCGGCAAATGCAGAAGAGAGAGGCAAAGCGGCGGATGCGGCAGCAAGCACAGCAACAGCAAGAAGACGTCCAGCAAATGGCAGCTTCATGGGTTCACTCCGATCTTATGATTATTGTGAGCAACGCCTGCACCGAAGAGCCCTTCGGCAGCCCTCCCACCTGGGCGGCTGATACGAGCTGTCACGATGCGCCAAGGGCGCAGTGAAACATCTCGCAAACGTTTGCGTTGAGCAAACTATGAGAACCTTGTCGAGATTTGTCAACGGTAGCAGCAAGCCTTTCATTGGCGCCCTCCAAGCTCTCCCTTGAGCCACCGACCGCTGATACGTTTAAGCCAGCTCGCCGTTTCTGCCGTTCGCTGAAACGACAGACTGCACTGCGAATGATCGACCACAGCGCTCGGACATATCGTGATCGCTTTCGGACAACCGAACACCACAACCCTTCGCGTTCGGAAAGCCGGACAGCGCCAAGCCCCACGAAACTAAAATCTTAGGTTAAGTTGTTTTAAATCAATAAGTTAATTTATAAAAACCAACATGCTCAGTCTGGTACAAATCCTGCTCTTTCTCAGCACCTCGCGGCGTTCAGAACCGCCCGGGTGTTCTAGATGAACCTGCTACAGCACTCATCAAAAACCAGAGAGAAAAATAATGAAATCTGCATTGAAGAACGTCATTCCGGGCGCCCTGGCCCTTCTGCTGCTGTTCCCCGTTGCCGCCCAGGCAAAGGAAGTCGAAAGCAAGACCAAACTGTCCAACGTAGTCATCCTCGCCACCGGCGGTACCATCGCTGGCGCCGGCGCCAGTGCGGCCAACAGTGCCACCTACCAGGCGGCCAAAGTCGGCATCGAACAACTGATCGCCGGCGTTCCTGAGCTTAGCCAGATCGCCAATGTTCGCGGCGAACAAGTGATGCAAATTGCGTCGGAAAGCATCAATAACGAAAACCTTCTGCAACTGGGTCGCCGTGTCGCCGAATTGGCCGACAACAAGGACGTGGACGGCATCGTGATCACCCACGGCACCGACACCCTTGAAGAAACCGCCTACTTCCTGAACCTGGTGGAAAAAACCGACAAGCCTATCGTGGTGGTCGGCTCCATGCGCCCAGGCACCGCGATGTCGGCAGACGGCATGCTCAACCTTTACAACGCGGTTGCGGTCGCGGGCAGCAAGGATGCACGGGGCAAAGGCGTGCTGGTGACCATGAACGACGAGATCCAATCTGGCCGCGACGTCAGCAAGATGATCAACATCAAGACCGAAGCGTTCAAGAGCCCATGGGGCCCGCTGGGCATGGTCGTCGAGGGTAAATCCTACTGGTTCCGCCTGCCGGCCAAGCGTCACACCATGGATTCTGAGTTCGACATCAAGACCATCAAAAGCCTGCCTGACGTTGAAATTGCCTACGGCTATGGCAACGTGAGCGACACTGCCTACAAGGCATTGGCCCAAGCGGGCGCCAAAGCGATCATTCACGCCGGTACCGGTAATGGGTCAGTATCGTCCAAGGTCGTTCCAGCGCTGGTGGAATTGCGTAAACAAGGCGTGCAGATCATTCGCTCTTCCCACGTCAACGCCGGTGGCATGGTTCTGCGTAACGCCGAACAGCCAGACGACAAATACGACTGGGTCGCCGCCCTTGACCTGAACCCGCAGAAAGCCCGCATCCTGGCGATGGTCGCCCTGACCAAGACCCAGGACAGCAAGGAACTGCAACGGATCTTCTGGGAATACTGATCCCTGCTGATTCATCTGTAGAAAGATGCTTTTGTGGCGAGGGAGCTTGCTCCCGCTGGGCTGCGAAGCGGCCCAAAATACTTGCGGGCGCTACGCACCCGAGCGGGAGCAAGCTCCCTCGCCACATTCAGCCCCTCTCCCCCCGAACCTCAACAAACTCCCTGATTCGCTGTCAGACGAACTTCTTGAAATTTAAGCAGTTGCGAAATTGCCTACAGTTAAATACTGTATGTGCGTACAGCCAATTAAGGAATGCTCTGTGGCAAAGCCCTCTTCCGCAGCACCTGCAGCGCCTGACGCCTATCAGCGCCTGGCTATCCGCGTGCAAAAAATCATCAATTCGACCAACGCGCAGAAAGCCAAGGCGGCGTTGATCTTCCGTTTACCCGAGGAACCGGAGAACGATTGGCAACGTTTACTGGAAGAGATTGCAGAGAATGACAACGTCACCCTCGCCTATCGGGACGACGGTGGCGTGCAGATTTTTTGGGTTGTACCGAAGGAAGATTGATTGTGAGTGCCCGTTTTATTGCTGTGTGCTGTCTGTTTTTAACCTTCACTGCCAACGCCCAAGCCCCTCGCACCTTCAGCGAAGCCAAGAAGATCGCCTGGAAGCTCTACGCGCCGCAATCCACCGAATTTTATTGCGGCTGCAAATACACCGGTAACCGGGTGAACCTGAAAGCCTGCGGTTACATCCCCCGCAAAAACGCCAACCGCGCTGCACGCATTGAGTGGGAACACATCGTGCCGGCTTGGCAAATCGGACATCAGCGCCAATGCTGGCAAAATGGCGGGCGAAAAAACTGCACGCGCCATGATGAGGTGTTCAAGCGCGCCGAGGCAGACCTGCACAACCTGGTGCCGAGCATCGGTTTTCAAGACCTACACAAAAAAATGTTCATGAGTGAGGAAATCTCGTTGTTGTGGCTCGATGATTCTGGACACCCCGATAGGGCGTTAGGCTTCGCCCAGCAATGAGGTGTTTACGTGACCAGAAGATCATTCAGTTCAGATTTCAAACTCGAAGCAGCAGGCCTGGTTCTAGATCAGGGCTATTCAATTCCCGAAGCCTGCAAGTCGATGGGCGTAGGCAAAACCGCGTTACGTCGATGGGTTGAGCGTAATTTTGCGAATGAAGAACTAGCTCGGATTTCTCATGAAGCTGCCAGGCGTGGCCGATGAAGCCCCGGTGTAACAACAACCTACCTTCCACTGGTCAAGATTGATCGTTTTTTACTCAGTTTCCGTCCGCTAGACGAACTCCCCCTTTCTCCTATTGCTCCGGACCGGGGGCGCCCGCCTGTTCAGTCCGGCTTGAGGCGGGCAGCCAGCCCTGCAAAGAGCTCCTGATGCGGATAGGCCTGTTGCCGCTGACCGAAAACTGCCCCAGTGGGGATGCGGCGGAAATCTTGGACTACCTGGAGGTAGTTCATGTATTCATACGAAGACCGTATCCGAGCGGTCAAGCTCTACATCAAACTGGGCAAGCGAACCGGGGCAACTATTCGTCAGTTGGGCTACCCGACGAAGAACTCTTTGAAGAGCTGGCACGCAGAGTATGAGCGATGCCTCGACCTGCCGCGTTGCTACGAGAACTCGAAGTCGAAGTACTCACCGGCCCAAAGGGAAAAGGCTGTCGAGCACTATCTCGAATACGGTCGCAACATCGCCGCTACCATCAAGGCGTTGGGCTACCCCGCGCGGGATTCTTTGCGTGCCTGGATTTACGAAATGCACCCCGAGTTGCATACGCGTGTTGTCAGTCGATCAGACGGGTTAGCCCGGCCGCCAGCGGTGAAGCAGGCAGCGGTCATCGCGCTGTGCACGCGAAAAGAAAGTGCGAAAGCCCTGGCTCAAAAGCTGGGCGTGTGCAGGCCGACCTTGTACAACTGGAAAAACCAGCTACTCGGCCCAGAGGTATCCCCATCCATGAAGTGTCGACTTGAACCCTCATCGTCACCGGAACGAGAGGAGTTGCAGCGGCAACTCGAATCTCTCCAGCTCGATGTTCGCCGTTTGCAGCTTGAACATGACCTGTTGATGAGGGCGAATGAACTCATAAAAAAAGAGACGGGCATCAACCGGCAAGTCCTGACCAATCGGGAGAAGACATTGCTGGCTGATGCCCTTAGGCATAGGTACTCCTTGCTAGAGCTGCTTGACGCGTTGGGCTTGGCCCGAAGCTCCTATTTCTATCATCGAGCCCGAATGCAGGTCGCGGAAAAGTACACCGAAGTGCGTCGTGCCATGGCGGACATATTCGAGCGCAATCATCGTTGCTATGGCTACCGTCGGATGCGAGCTTCGTTGAGCAGGCAGCGTGTGCGCCTTTCAGAGAAGGTGGTGCAGCGCTTGATGAAGCAGGAGTGCCTAGTCGTCGCCAAGCCGAAACGGCGTCGATACGGTTCCTACCTCGGGGAGATCAGTCCGGCGCCGGAAAACCTCCTCAACCGCGACTTCACGGCCCTAGCTCCGAATGAGAAATGGCTGACCGACATCTCGGAGTTCCAGATCCCGGCAGGCAAGGTGTACCTGTCCCCCATGATCGACTGCTTCGATGGGAAGGTAATCAGTTGGTCGATCGGCACGCGTCCCGACGCCGAGCTTGTGAACACGATGCTGGATGCAGCTATCGAAACGGTGGCCAGTAACGATAAACGGCCTGTTGTTCACTCCGATCGTGGCGCTCACTACCGCTGGCCCGGCTGGTTATCGCGCATCGCTGATGCGAAGCTGATTCGTTCGATGTCGCGCAAAGGCTGCTCACCAGACAACGCGGCTTGTGAAGGTTTCTTCGGCCGACTGAAAACGGAACTGTTCTATCCTCGCAACTGGCAGTCAACGAGCATCGAGCAGTTCATTCAGGCCTTGGATTCATACATTCGCTGGTACAACGAAAAACGTATAAAGATTTCCCTCGGCGCGCTCAGTCCCATTGAGTATCGTGAAAGCCTGGGCTTAGCGGCATAACCAGTCCAAGTTTTTGTCCGCATCCCCAGTAGAGGCTGTTCTGCCGATCGAAAACTGACCCAGGTGTTCAACTCCTTCTGCTCAATTTTTGAGCAGGAGAACACAGGGTGATCAGTATGGAAATGATGGGCAAAATCCGTCGGATGTATTTTCGCGACAAGCTGTCGCTGCACGAGATAACCAAGCGCACCGGGTTACAGCTCTGACATCTGAGGCAGAAGACAGGACGGATCGCAGGCGAGCTCGCCTGCGATTCGATATAGCTTCTCGACGGTGATGTTTACTTCACCACGCTCGATTCGCCCCATATAGCTGCGGTCGATACTGCAGGCCAGCGCCAGTGCATCCTGAGAAATCCTGCTGGCCTTCCTCTGTGTCCGGATGCGTTCCCCCAACGCTTTCGCCAACTTATCCATGACCGTCTCAATTCCACTTGAGGCGGCACTATCGTGCGTTTGCGGATGCACAGACCACGGACTATAATCCGCATTTTTCGCGACTACTCTTCTGGTGCCTCAATGAAATCGGCCACGTTCATCTTCGACAGGCGGCTGTATGAGCTGCTTCAGGAAGACGGGCGCACAAGGTTCACGACCCGTGAACTGCGGGATGCCTATGCCAAGCGCCTGGAAGGCATGACTTTTCGCATCGGCGATGTGCGCCGCTATGTGTATAAGCAGATACGCCGAATGCTGCACATAGGCTGGCTCGTACATGACGAGGAGCGCCGCACGCGGGGACAGATCTACCACCGGCAGCCCATTCCGGCACATCTGCAGCTGGAGCTGATCGATAACGGATTCGAGAACAGCCTCAAGACTGCATGTGAGCCAGCGCAGGAACCTTCAGTGTTCGATGATGCGACTGAACCGCTCAAGCCTTCGCCCGATGCGGATCAGCACTTGGAGGCGCTCCACAAAGAGATCCGGTTGGACTTCCTGTCTTCGATGGGGGAGGCGGAGCGATACAAGCTGCTCATGGATGATATGCCTCATCTTCGGGACAAGGTCGAAGGCGAGTATCTGGAAGCTAGAGACCGCAGCTCACGCCTGCTGGGTCATCTCCGCGCCATCGAGAAGACACTCAAGACGCTTGCCGCCGCACGATGACCCTCTCGCTGCGAGACTGGCAACTCGGCTGCATCAGCACGGCGTTGGAGCACTTTACCGCCACGCCGCACTTCTTCTGCCAGGCAACTCCGGGTGCCGGCAAGACGCGCATGGCGGCAGAGCTGGCCAGCAGACTGCTTGAGCAGGATAGGATCGATCTGGTGCTCTGCTTCGCGCCATCCTGCCAGGTTGTCGAGGGCTTTCGCTCGACCTTTGCTACGGTGCTTGGCAGGCGTCTGGACGGTCAGATCGGCGCAGTGGGGGCTGCGTTCACCTACCAGGCCATGGAATATCGAGATGAGGGGTTCTGGCGGCTTCTTGATGACTACCGTGTGTTCGTGGTTTTCGATGAAATTCACCACTGCGCCGGCCACGATGTACTTCTGAGCAACGCCTGGGGCCAGCAGATTCTTCAGCGGATACAGGACAGAGCCGCTTTCACCTTGGCTCTATCCGGCACGCCATGGCGTTCGGACGACCGGGCCATTGCTCTGGCCCGCTACTCGTCACCCGAGGGGTACCTGATCTGCGACTACCGCTACGGACTGCAAGAGGCCATAGCTGATGGGGTGTGCCGCTCCCCTCGTATTGTCCTGCTCGACAACCAGAAGGTGAAACTTACCGAGGAGCTAGACACTGAGAGCACTGTCAGGCTGTTTCCCAGCATCGCTAAACTATTGGGGGAATCCCCTGTCACCTACGAAGAGCTGCTGCGCCATGACGAGGTGATCGATCAACTGCTCGGTCTTGGGTGCGGCAAGCTGGATGAGCTTCGCCTGATCAAGCCTGATGCGGCTGGCTTGGTGGTTGCCACCGACATCGAGCATGCCCAGCAAGTTGCCCTGGCCCTGGAGGCCAGGGGTGAAGGTTGCCGCATCGTGACTAACAAAACCCCGGATGCGCAGCAGGTGATCAACGCGTTCAGGCACAGCGCCTGCCGTTGGATTATCGCGGTTGGAATGATCAGCGAAGGCACGGACATCCCCCGCCTCCAGGTGTGCTGCTACCTCAGCCGCATTCGCACCGAGCTGCATTACCGGCAAGTGCTGGGGCGAGTGCTTCGGCGCACAGGCGAGCCCGATGATCAGGCTTGGCTGTTCATGATGGCGGAACCGACGTTGCAGTGCTTGGCGGAGAGAATTGCAGATGATCTGCCGGATGACCTGGCGGTGCTGAACGAGGTACAGATGCCAGCCTCCACATCAGGTTCAATATCTGGCTGGATTGGGGCTGCCGGCAATATCGATGGTGTGGATGACAGTATTGGAAGTGGCACCGCGCAGGTAATTGGGGCAGACGCTAAATGCAACTTATCCCTGGGGGACTCTGCCGCTGAGCCAAGCCATCAGGTCAGCTTTTCCAAGCACTACCGGCAACAGTTGCTGGCTTGCTTTTGATGCTTGTATGGAGATCAAAACTCAGGCGTCGGTAGACGTAGTTGACTGAATCAGGAGATAACCGCATTGACTCTTCCACGTGAAAGAACCCGCAGCGTCATCAAGACCGAAGAGTTCCTGCGAGAGCTCTCTCGTAACACTGAACTGCCTCAGGATATCCGCAGCTATGCAAAAAGCCTGCTCAGACACTACCCGTCGGCCGACCAAATTTACTCACTGGGCCGCCTCGAAGAGTGCCTGGTGAGCGATGCGCCAGATGATGAATATCGACGGCGAGTGATCGCCTTACATTGGCCACTGTTCAGTTCGTCATTGGACTTCACCGGGTAGAAATGAGCGCCGCAATGTCCCGCACTGATTGTGCACTGTCGGTATCCACCCGCGTTGCGCAGCGGGTCAGGCGCCTACCTAAAGGGCGGCCCTTCAGCATCAGGCGCCTTGCGGAGCTTGGAACGAGCGGCGCCGTATCCAAGGCGATAGCCCGGATGGTCAGCCGAGGCGAACTTGAGCGGGTGCATCGAGGAATCTACATGCGCCCGAAATCCAGCCGATACGTTGCTCGGGTTCGCCCAAGCGCATGGGAAGTGGTGAGTTTGATTGCCAGGCAGAGCCGTCAGGTTCTGCAGATCCATGGTGCCAATGCGGTCAGAAAGTTTGGACTGAGCACCCAGATGCCACTCATTTCAATCTATTACACCAGCGGGCCCAGCCGATCGCTATTTATGGGGAAAGCTGAAGTCAGGCTGGTACATGCGGCGCCAATGGTCATGCAGCATGCCGGGACCGAAGTAGGGATGGCTATCAGCGCACTATTTTATCTCGGTAAAGACGGTTCTACCCCGGAATGCATTGCCTCAATCAAGAAGGCGCTCAGGCCCGAAGACCAAACTGCATTAATGGCCTGCAAAATGCCGAAGTGGATGCGTATGGCGTTGGAGCTGCCCTGACCGGCTCGAACCCAGCAAAACTCTGGGGGGTTGCGAGTTTTGCCAGATAATTGCGCCCGTACGGACTACCTTCATGGCATTGGTCGGAAGTACACTGTTGGAGCTGCCCTAATCCGCCCTCTCCCAGAAGCCTCAGCATGCTGGTGATGACGCTAGGTCCGTTTCTCACAGCCCCGCTCTGCGGGGCTGTGCTGTTTTAGCACTCGTCTGATTCGAAGGAAAGCGCAGGGGGATTAACTCTAGATACTAGGTAGGCGCGGCGGGGACGCGAGTAGCTTGACCACCTCAATCAGCTGTCATGCCATTTCGACGAGCTCATCGAGCACCGCGGCTGTCAACCAGCACCCAAACAGTGCAACCACAGAGGACTCCTGGGTTCCAATGATATACAACCGCTTTCGGCCAAGAGCAGACAGTCGTGTGAAGGAAGGCTTCTATTGGTGTATGTCCGCCAGCCTGACCTGCCTTGTTGGTTCAACTAACCAGGTCAGTTCTGGTCGCGCGAGGGTCAAAGTCAACTCATTCTCTTTTCCGCGTCTCATACGTCGTCGTAGTTGAATACGCAGGCCGCTAGCATTCGCGTGGGCACATACACGTTGTATCTCCCCCTTTTACGGCCGGTCTCCGAAAAAAGGTGCAGGTTCTTTCTGGCACGCGAGCCCACAACGTAGAGCAGCTTCTGCGCGCTCGTATCCCCGTCCGCGTCATTGAAGTGCGGCACCATTCCTTCCAGCAGCGCATACGCAATAACGACATCAAACTCGGCACCCTTCACACCATGAATAGTAGACACGGTTATTCCTGTGCGGTTTTGGAATACTTTCCTGAAGAAAGCAATGTCCCCAATTGCGTCAACCCCTTCCGCTTCGAGCTTCGCAATGCGCGATTCAGAGCTTTCGAAGAACGCTTGATGGTGCTCCTGCAACTGCGCGAAATCGCTGATCTGAATACCAAGTCGCTCGAACAAAGTTGCAAAGAAGCGCCGCAGGTATGCCAAACCGTTGTCCTCGTCGATGGGAATCGCATTGCACTCCCTAAGGAAGGACTTTCGCGATAGTCGTGAGGTCTCAATGCCTGCGTCCTTCATCTCACTGATCACCTCTCCCGCCCAGCGAAGCCGGCGAACATAGAGGGACGGTGACGGCTCCGTAAGGGCAAGTCTGCGGATTCCACGGTCATCTGGCCACCCATTCCATGAGCATCTGACCACCGATTCCACGGTGATCCGGCCACCCATTCCACGCGCATCCGGCCACTGATTCCACGGCCATCCGGCCACCCAACCGG
>NZ_WKFA01000042.1:0-48943 GCF_021605325.1 Pseudomonas sp. PA-7-1E | reverse complement strand
AAAAAACCCGCTTTCGCGGGTTTGATCTGAATTTGGTGCCCAGGAGAAGACTCGAACTTCCACGACCTTGCGATCACCAGCACCTGAAGCTGGCGTGTCTACCAATTTCACCACCTGGGCATTATCTGACAACGTTGCCGTCGTCGATGGCGCGCACTATACGGAGCGATATTTGAGCTGTAAACCCCTGCCATGAAAAAAGCCTGGAAAATTTCGCCAGTGGTCGTGCAAGGTGCGCTCCGGGGGCCGCAAAGGGCTTTTAAACGCTTGTTGATACCTGAAATTTCCCGTTTCAATACGCGTATGCCAAACTAACCCGCATATAGACAAGGTGAAAACTCTCTAATGGCCGATTGGCAGTCCCTCGATCCCGAGGCCGCTCGTGAAGCGGAAAAATATGAAAACCCTATTCCTAGCCGCGAACTGATCCTGGCGCACCTCGCCGATCGTGGTTCGCCTGCTAGCCGTGAGCAACTGGTTGAAGAATTCGGTCTGACCACCGAAGACCAGCTCGAAGCCCTGCGCCGCCGTCTGCGTGCGATGGAGCGCGATGCTCAATTGATCTACACCCGTCGTGGCACTTACGCGCCGGTCGACAAGCTGGACCTGATCCTGGGTCGCATTGCCGGCCACCGTGACGGCTTCGGCTTCCTGATCCCGGACGATGGCAGCGACGACCTGTTCATGAGCCCGGCGCAAATGCGTCTGGTGTTCGATGGCGACCGTGCCCTGGCGCGGGTTTCTGGCCTCGACCGCCGTGGTCGGCGTGAAGGCGTGATCGTCGAAGTGGTGTCCCGCGCCCACGAATCCATCGTCGGCCGTTACTTCGAAGAAGGCGGCATCGGCTTCGTTGTGCCGGATAACCCGAAGGTCCAGCAGGAAGTGCTGATCACCCCGGGCCGTAATGGCGCCGCCAAGGTCGGCCAGTTCGTCGAGGTGAAAATCACCCACTGGCCAACGGCGCGCTTCCAGCCCCAGGGCGATATCGTTGAAGTGGTCGGCAACTACATGGCGCCGGGCATGGAAATCGACGTTGCCTTGCGCACCTACGATATCCCTCACGTCTGGCCTGAGGCCGTGCTCAAGGAAGCCGCCAAGCTCAAGCCGGAAGTCGAAGAGAAAGACAAAGAAAAACGCATCGACCTGCGTCATCTGCCGTTTGTCACGATTGACGGTGAAGATGCCCGCGACTTCGACGATGCGGTCTACTGCGAAGCCAAGCCTGGCAAGCTGCGCCTGTTCTCCGGCGGCTGGAAGTTGTACGTCGCGATTGCCGACGTGTCCAGCTACGTGAAGATCGGTTCGGCCCTGGATAACGAAGCCCAGGTGCGCGGCAACTCCGTGTACTTCCCAGAGCGCGTGATCCCGATGCTGCCCGAGCAGCTGTCCAACGGCCTGTGCTCCCTGAACCCGAAAGTCGACCGTTTGGCCATGGTGTGCGAGATGACCATCTCCAAAACCGGCGAAATGACCGACTACCAGTTCTACGAAGCGGTGATCCACTCCCAGGCACGCCTGACCTACAACAAGGTCAGCACCATCCTGGAAACGCCGAAGACCAGCGAAGCCAAGGCCCTGCGCACCGAGTACGCTGGCGTGGTGCCGCACCTCAAGCAGCTGTACTCGCTGTACAAGGTGTTGCTGGGTGCCCGTCATACCCGCGGCGCGATCGATTTCGAAACCCAGGAAACCCGCATTGTCTTCGGCTCCGAGCGCAAGATTGCGGCGATCACCCCGACCACCCGTAACGACGCGCACAAGCTGATCGAGGAGTGCATGCTGGCGGCCAACGTGGCCACTGCCGAGTTCCTCAAGAAGCACGAAATTCCTGCGTTGTACCGTGTGCACGACGGCCCGCCGCCGGAGCGCCTGGAAAAACTTCGCGCCTTCCTCGGCGAACTCGGCCTGTCCCTGCACAAAGGCAAGGACGGCCCGACGCCGAAGGATTACCAGGCCCTGCTGGCCAGCATCAAGGACCGTCCGGATTACCACGTGATCCAGACCGTGATGCTGCGCTCGCTGAGCCAGGCGGTGTACAGCGCCGATAACCAGGGCCACTTCGGCCTGAATTACGAGGCGTACACCCACTTCACTTCGCCAATTCGGCGTTACCCGGACTTGCTCACGCACCGGGCGATCCGCAGCGTGATCCATTCCAAGCAGAACACCCCGCACGTCAAGCGCGCCGGTGCCATGACCATTCCGAAAGCACGGATCTACCCGTACGACGAAGCGGCCCTGGAACAACTGGGCGAGCAGTGCTCCATGAGCGAACGCCGCGCCGACGAAGCCACCCGCGACGTGGTGAACTGGCTCAAGTGCGAGTTCATGAAGGATCGCGTGGGCGAGTCGTTCCCGGGTGTCATCACCGCCGTGACCGGCTTTGGCCTGTTCGTCGAGCTGACCGACATCTACGTCGAGGGCCTGGTGCACGTCACCGCCTTGCCGGGTGACTACTACCACTTCGATCCTGTGCACCACCGCCTGGCGGGCGAGCGCACCGGTCGTAGCTTCCGCTTGGGCGATACCGTTGAAGTGCAGGTCATGCGTGTCGACCTCGACGAGCGCAAGATCGACTTCGGCATGCCTGACAAGCCGGCTGAGCCTGCGGGTCGTAAAAAGCGTGGTGAAACCACAGCGCCTGCGTCCAAAGGCAAAGCGGCCACCGCAAAAACCACGGCCGAGCCTGCACCTGCCAAGGCTGGTCGTCGTTCTTCCGCCAAGGACAAGGCCCCTGAAGCCTACCGCCCAAGCGACGCGGCGGCGAAAAACGCCGAGCTGCGCAAGAGCCGCGAGTTGAAGCAGCAGTTGCTCAACGAAGCCAAAAGCGGTGGTAAAGCGGCGTCTGGGGGAAAGTCCCACGGGGCGGAAAAGCCGTCGAGCAAGCCAAGTAAACACCGTAAAGGCCCGCCAAAAGCGGGTTCGGCTCCCGCAAAAAGCGGCGGGTCGCGCAAACCTAAGGCCAAGTCATGAGTCTGGAAAAAATCTACGGCGTGCACGCCGTAGAAGCACTGCTGCGTCACCATCCCAAGCGCGTCAAGCAGGTGTGGTTGGCCGAAGGTCGCAGCGAGCCGCGCGTACAGGCGCTGGTCGAGTTGGCCACGCAGAATAAGGTTGCCATCGGCCAGGCCGAGCGTCGTGAAATGGACGTGTGGGTCGAAGGCGTTCACCAAGGTGTGGTGGCTGACGTCAGTCCGAGCCAGGTGTGGGGCGAGGCGATGCTCGACGAGCTGCTCGACCGTACCGAAGGTGCACCGTTGCTCTTGGTGCTGGACGGCGTGACCGACCCGCACAACCTCGGCGCCTGTCTGCGTTCGGCGGATGCTGCCGGTGCGCTGGCAGTGATCGTGCCCAAGGACAAGTCGGCGACCCTGACGCCGGTGGTGCGTAAAGTCGCCTGCGGTGCGGCGGAAGTGATTCCGCTGGTGGCCGTGACCAACCTGGCGCGTACCCTGGAGAAGCTCCAGCAGCGCGGCCTGTGGGTCGTGGGCACGGCGGGGGAGGCTGAGGTCAGCATTTATGACCAGGACCTTACCGGCCCTACCATCCTGATCATGGGCGCCGAAGGCAAAGGCATGCGCCGCCTGACCCGTGAGCATTGCGATTATCTGGTGCACCTGCCGATGGCCGGTAGTGTCAGCAGCCTCAATGTGTCGGTGGCGACGGGCGTGTGCCTATTTGAAGCCCAGCGTCAGCGTGGTGCCAAGGCTAAGGCCAAGCCCAAGAAGTAATCACCATGTGGGGCTTGCCCCAATCCTGATGTAGGAGCGAGCTTGCTCGCGAAAAACGTCAACGATAACGCGGGCTTCCTGAATGAGCGCGGTGTCTGTGAGTTTTTCGCGAGCAAGCTCGCTCCTACATTTGTGTTTGTGGTGCTTGGGGTTGTTCAAATAATCACCAATTGCCTTGCGCCGCTTCTCCCCCTTCTCTACAATTGCGCCCCTTGCCTTCCTGGCAGGCACCGATGTGCCTCCCCTGCGGCAAGATCCATAAGTGTCATTCACTCCTTGTCTGACCGTTTTTGAGCGGCAGGCTACAACCCGTAAGGAGCATTCATGCGTCATTACGAAATCATCTTTTTGGTCCACCCGGATCAAAGCGAGCAAGTCGGCGGCATGGTTGAGCGTTACACCAAGCTGATCGAAGAAGACGGCGGCAAAATCCACCGTCTGGAAGATTGGGGCCGTCGTCAACTGGCCTACGCAATCAACAATGTTCACAAGGCTCACTACGTGATGCTGAACGTTGAGTGCACTGGCAAGGCCCTGGCCGAGCTGGAAGACAACTTCCGCTACAACGATGCTGTGATCCGTAACCTGGTCATCCGTCGCGAAGAAGCCGTTACTGGCCAATCCGAGATGCTCAAGGCTGAAGAAAACCGCAGTGAGCGCCGTGAGCGTCGCGACCGTCCTGAGCACGAAGGCGCTGATAGCGCTGATAGTGATGACAGCGACAACAGCGATAACGCTGACGAGTAATCCACGGACCTTTTAAGGAGCCTATCAAATGGCACGTTTCTTCCGTCGTCGTAAATTCTGCCGCTTCACCGCTGAAGACGTGAAAGAGATCGATTACAAAGATCTCAACACTCTGAAAGCCTACGTATCCGAGACCGGCAAAATCGTTCCAAGCCGTATCACCGGTACCAAAGCACGTTATCAGCGTCAGCTGGCCACCGCTATCAAGCGCGCCCGCTTCCTGGCCCTGCTGGCCTACACCGACAGCCACGGCCGCTGAGACCGGGCAGTCGACAAGTAGTAAGGGATTGAATGCATGCGCGCCTTAGCTGAGTTCATCATGCGCGGTCGCGTGCAGGCCACTCTGGTAGTGGCTGGATGTGCGGCATTGCCGTTGCTTTATTGGTTGGGTGCTGCCGCAGGTTGCCTTGTGCTACTGCGGCGCGGTTTGAAGGACGCCCTTGGCGTTCTTGCCCTGGGTTTGTTGCCGGCCTTGATCTGGTGGCTGCAAATGGGTGATCCACGGGTACTTCTGGTACTGCTGGGGTCATCGAGCCTTGCGTTGGTTTTGCGCGCAAGTGAGTCCTGGGTCCGCACGCTGCTGGTCAGCGTGGCATTGGGGTTGGTGTACTCAGTGATGCTTGGCGCGGCTTTCCGCCCGCAGATCGAGGCGCTGGCGCAGGAGATCGTCAAGATCCTGCCGTTGGCCCTCGGGGATCTCTACCAGCATTTGTCGGTAGATGAGCGAGCGCGGTTTGCGTCACTGATTGCCCCGGTCCTGACCGGCCTGATTGCGGCTTTGTTGCAGGTCGTCAGCGTGCTGAGCCTGATTCTTGGGCGTTATTGGCAGGCGTTGTTGTACAACCCGGGTGGTTTTGGTCGCGAGTTTCGCAGTATCAGAATCCCAGCGGGGCCGGCGATGTTGCTGCTGGCGTGCATGGTTGTCGGGCCGAACTTCGGCCCACAGATGGCCTTGCTGGCGCCGATTTGCAGCGTACCGCTGGTGTTTGCCGGGCTGGCCCTGATTCATGGGCTTGCCGCGCAAAAGCGACTGGCCAGGTTTTGGCTGGTGGGGTTGTACGTCACGCTGTTGCTGTTCATGCAGCTGATCTATCCGTTACTCGTGGTCTTGGCCATTGTTGACAGCCTGATTGATTTTCGCGGTCGTCTGGCGTCGAAAGACGCCGATAACGCGAACGGTGAAGGTTAAAAGTTAGAGGATTTTCACATGCAACTGATCCTTCTGGAAAAAGTCGCCAACCTGGGCAACCTGGGCGACAAAGTGAACGTTAAGGCCGGCTACGGTCGTAACTACCTGCTGCCATACGGCAAAGCCACCGCTGCAACCGCTGCCAACCTGGCTGCGTTTGAAGAGCGTCGTGCTGAGCTGGAAAAAGCCGCAGCAGACAAAAAAGCGTCGGCCGAAACTCGCGCTGCCCAACTGGCTGAGCTGGAAGTGACTATCACTGCCACCGCTGGTGACGAAGGCAAGCTGTTCGGTTCGATCGGTACCCACGACATCGCTGATGCCCTGACCGCCTCCGGCGTTGAAGTGCAGAAGAGCGAAGTTCGTCTGCCGAACGGCACCATCCGCAACGTAGGCGAATTCGACGTAGCCGTGCACCTGCACGCCGAAGTTGAAGCCACCGTACGCGTTGTCGTGGTAGCAGCTTAAGTCGCACCTAACTGACTGGCACCTCGCGTGCCAGCCGGTTAACATCGGGCACGATCCTGTTTACAGGTCGTGCCTTTTGTTTTTCTACACACCCCAAATTCCAAGTGGCCATGAACGAAATCTCCGCTCCTGAGCAATACGATCTGCAAACCGCTGCCCTGAAGGTGCCGCCGCATTCCATCGAGGCCGAACAGGCCGTGCTCGGTGGCTTGATGCTGGACAACAACGCCTGGGAACGCGTGCTGGATCAAGTCTCGGACGGTGACTTCTATCGTCATGACCACCGCCTGATCTTCCGCGCCATCGCCAAGCTGGCCGACCAGAACTCACCGATCGACGTGGTAACCCTGGCCGAGCAGTTGGACAAGGAAGGCCAGACCTCCCAAGTGGGTGGTCTGGGCTACCTCGGTGAGCTGGCAAAAAACACGCCGTCCGTCGCCAACATCAAGGCCTATGCCCAGATCGTCCGCGAGCGCGCCACGTTGCGCCAGTTGATCGGCATCAGCACCGAAATCGCCGACAGCGCCTTCAACCCCGAAGGCCGCACCGCTGCCGAGATCCTTGACGAAGCCGAGCGCCAGATCTTCCAGATCGCCGAGGCCCGTCCGAAAACCGGCGGCCCGGTCAGCGTCAACGACCTGCTGACCAAAGCCATCGACCGCATCGACACCCTGTTCAACACCGATGCCGCGATTACCGGTATTTCCACCGGTTACACCGACCTCGACGAAAAGACCAGCGGCCTGCAGCCGTCCGACTTGATCATCGTCGCCGGTCGTCCGTCCATGGGTAAGACCACCTTTGCGATGAACCTGGTGGAAAACGCCGTTCTGCGTAGCGACAAGGCGGTACTGGTGTACTCCCTTGAGATGCCAGGTGAATCGCTGATCATGCGTATGCTCTCGTCGCTGGGGCGTATCGACCAGACCAAGGTACGTTCCGGCCAGCTTGAAGACGACGACTGGCCGCGCCTGACCTCAGCGGTCAACCTGCTCAACGACCGCAAGCTGTTCATCGATGACACTGCCGGTATCAGCCCGTCCGAAATGCGCGCGCGTACCCGGCGCCTGGTGCGTGAGCATGGCGACATCGCCCTGATCATGATCGACTACCTGCAGTTGATGCAGATCCCCGGTTCCAGTGGCGACAACCGTACCAACGAGATTTCTGAAATCTCTCGTTCCTTGAAGGCCCTGGCCAAGGAATTCAACTGCCCGGTGGTGGCGTTGTCCCAGCTCAACCGTTCCCTGGAACAACGTCCCAACAAGCGTCCGGTGAACTCCGACTTGCGGGAATCCGGAGCGATCGAGCAGGACGCCGACGTGATCATGTTCGTGTACCGCGACGAGGTGTACCACCCCGAGACGGAACACAAGGGCATTGCCGAAATCATCATCGGCAAGCAGCGGAACGGCCCGATCGGGTTTATCCGGTTGGCGTTCATCGGCAAGTACACGCGTTTCGAGAACCTGGCGCCGGGTAGCTACAACTTCGACGACGACGAGTAGTTTCAAGCGCCTGTAAGGGCCTCATCGCAGGCAAGCCAGCTCCCACATTTGGAATGCATTCCCCTGTGGGAGCTGGCTTGCCTGCGATGGGGCCACCACAATTCCGACTACTACCGTCGGAATTGGTCAAAATTTGTGCTATATTCCGCGCCCGCGATTTTTCATCTTCACACCGGTCACCGTCATGCAAACAGCCAAGCCGTTATTTGACTATCCCAAGTACTGGGCCGAATGTTTCGGTCCTGCGCCATTCCTGCCGATGAGCAGGGAGGAGATGGATCAGCTTGGCTGGGATTCGTGCGACATTATCATCGTCACCGGTGATGCCTATGTTGACCACCCATCGTTCGGCATGGCGATCATCGGCCGGCTGCTGGAGTCCCAGGGCTTTCGCGTCGGGATCATCGCGCAACCGAACTGGCAGTCCAAAGACGACTTCATGAGGCTCGGCGAGCCGAACCTGTTCTTCGGCGTCGCGGCCGGCAACATGGACTCGATGATCAACCGCTACACCGCCGACAAGAAAATCCGCTCCGACGACGCCTATACCCCTGGCGGCATGGCCGGCAAACGTCCCGACCGTGCAAGCCTGGTGTACAGCCAGCGTTGCAAGGAAGCCTACAAGAACGTGCCGATCGTGCTTGGCGGCATCGAAGCTTCCCTGCGTCGTATCGCCCACTACGACTACTGGCAGGACCGCGTGCGCAACTCGATCCTGATCGACGCCACCGCCGATATCCTGCTGTACGGCAACGCCGAGCGGGCCATCGTCGAAGTTGCCCAGCGTTTGTCGTGGGGCCACAAGATCGAAGACATCACCGATGTGCGCGGTACCGCGTTCATCCGCCGTGATACGCCGGCCGGTTGGTACGAAGTGGATTCCACGCGCATCGACCGTCCGGGCAAGATCGACAAGATCATCAACCCGTACGTCAACACCCAGGACACCCAGGCCTGCGCCATCGAGCAGGAAAAGGGGCCGGTGGATGATCCGGAAGAAGCCAAGGTTGTGCAGATCCTGGCCAGCCCGCGCATGACCCGTGACAAGACCGTGATCCGCCTGCCATCGGTGGAAAAAGTCCGCGGCGACGCGGTGCTCTATGCCCACGCCAACCGCGTGTTGCACCTGGAAACCAACCCAGGCAACGCCCGCGCCCTGGTGCAGAAGCACGGTGAAGTTGACGTGTGGTTCAACCCGCCGCCCATTCCGATGACTACCGAAGAAATGGACTACGTGTTCGGCATGCCTTATGCCCGCGTACCGCACCCGGCGTATGGCAAGGAGAAGATCCCGGCCTACGACATGATCCGTTTCTCGGTGAATATCATGCGTGGCTGCTTCGGCGGCTGCACCTTCTGCTCGATCACCGAGCACGAAGGCCGCATCATCCAGAACCGTTCCGAAGAGTCGATCATTCGCGAGATCGAAGAGATCCGCGACAAAGTGCCGGGCTTCACCGGCGTGATCTCCGACCTCGGCGGCCCGACGGCGAACATGTACCGCATCGCCTGCAAGAGCCCGGAAATCGAATCCGCGTGCCGCAAGCCGTCGTGCGTGTTCCCTGGCATCTGCCCTAACCTGAACACCGACCACTCGTCGTTGATCCAGCTGTACCGCAGCGCCCGTGCGTTGCCGGGTGTGAAGAAGATCCTGATCGCTTCCGGCCTGCGCTACGACCTGGCCGTCGAGTCGCCGGAATACGTCAAAGAGCTGGTCACCCACCACGTCGGTGGTTACCTCAAGATCGCCCCGGAACACACCGAGGAAGGTCCGCTCAACCAGATGATGAAGCCGGGCATTGGCAGCTATGACAAGTTCAAGCGCATGTTCGAGAAGTACACCAAGGAAGCGGGCAAGGAGCAGTACCTGATCCCGTACTTCATCGCCGCCCACCCGGGTACCACCGATGAAGACATGATGAACCTGGCCCTGTGGCTCAAGGGCAACGGCTTCCGTGCCGACCAGGTGCAGGCGTTCTACCCGTCGCCGATGGCCACCGCCACCGCGATGTACCACTCGGGCAAAAACCCGTTGCGCAAGGTCACCTACAAGAGCGACGCGGTGACCATCGTCAAGAGCGAGGAGCAGCGCCGCCTGCACAAGGCGTTCCTGCGTTACCACGACCCGAAGGGCTGGCCGATGCTGCGTGAAGCATTGACCCGCATGGGCCGTGCCGACCTGATCGGGTCGGGCAAGGACCAGTTGATCCCGCTGCACCAGCCGTCCACCGACAGCTACCAGAGCGCCCGGCGCAAGAACTCGACGCCGGCCGGCAGCCATAAGGTCGCCAAGGAAACCACCACCAGGATTCTCACCCAGCACACCGGCCTGCCACCCCGTGGCAGCGACGGCAGCAACCCGTGGGACAAGCGCGAGCAAGCCAAGGCTGCGGCCCAGGCGCGCAATAAGCAGGCGGCCAAAGAGCGCAGCGATGCGGCCAAGGGCAAGGGCGGCAAGCCTACGCGCAAGCCGGTTGTACCGCGGTGATCGACGTCTGAAATGCAAAACGCCAGCCTCGTGCTGGCGTTTTGCTTTCTGGTCGGTGGTGAGTCTGTTTGGTAAGGTGGCGCCCATTAGATTGCTATCGCAGGCAAGCCAGCTCCCACAAGAGAATGTATTTCAAGCGTGGGAGCTGGCTTGCCTGCGATGAGGCCGGTCTGGGCACTCTCGATTTCAAGGAAGAACACTTATGGGCAACCCCTTGCTCAACATCGGCATGGACTCCAACCGCTCCCAATTCATGGCGCGCCAGCGCATTGAGAGCCAGATCAACCTGCCGCGGCTGTTCGCCGTCATTGACGCCGACCCCAGCATCGTCGGCGCTGGCGTGGTGTACATCGACGCCGACTTCAACGTGATCACCCTGCGCGAATTCAAACCCATCTGCAGCATCAAACCCAAGCGCGTCATTTTGCGCGAGGCGCAGAAGTACATCTCGCCGGCGCAGTTTGTCGAGCAGGTGAAGACCGACCCCCGTGAAGGGCGCCTCCAGAAGGAGGCCTTTGACATGGGGCTTTCCTGTGGGGCGGCGGTGATCGGCTGGATCGTGGTGTTCAGTGGCAGCGTCGCCGTACCGTTCACCGCCGGTGCCAGTGCTTTTGTGGTGGGTATCGGTGTCACGGCGGCGCTGGCCAGCAGCGCTCAGTGCGGGTTTGGCGTGGCCCGGACCTATAACGAGATCCTTGACCCAGATGCCAACGACCGCATGGACGACGCCCAGTGGTATGGCGCGGTGTCACCGATTCTCGATGCCGCGTCGTTGGTCGGGATCGGAACGGGAGCTTTCACCACATTAAGGCTGCTCAAGGCCAAAAAAGCCGCTGCGTTGGGCAAGAGCTGGTATGAATTGCTCAAGGGCTTGAATCGCCAGGAGCGCAAGAAGTTGACCCAGGAATTGCTCAGTCTCAAAGACCCAAGCCTGACCCCCAAGTTGCTCAAGTTGCAGCAGCGCGCCGGCACGTTGCCCAAGCGCTACAGCTCCACGGAAATTCGTCATGCCACGCTCACCCAGCTCAAGGACGCCTTGGGCGGCATGTTGGGTATCTGGGGCAGCTATCGAACCGGTCACGTTGGCTCGGCGTCGACGCTTGCCATTGGCCTGTATGAGGAACTGACGGAATGAAGGGGTTTCCCGATAGGCGCAGTTTCCTTGCGCGTTATTTTCCGGTGTTCATGGGCACCATCTTCATGGCGATTTTCTCTGGTTCGGTGGCTGTCTCCACGGCGGGCGTAACCTATTTGCGCGGGGTTGAACCGGCGCTCAAGGCCAACTACTCCGGGGCTGCAATACTGGTGCTGGTAGCGGTACTGGTGTTTGGTAATGTGATGATTGCACGCGGGTACCCCTGGGCGACCCGGCTGGTGGCGGGCTATCTGGTGTGTTGCCTGCTGTTCGTTTTGCCGATGATTCAATACGGCCTCAATACCCTGGTGTACGGCTCGGCGGTGCTGTTTCCGCTGCTGGGTTTGCTGCTGCTCAACAGCAAGCGCCATCGTGAAATGCGTCAGCGATTACTCGAAATACGTCACCTGCGTCGGGCGGCGATTGCGCAACGCAAGACCCGTTGATTAGATAGGTTTATTGGCGGTAGGTGGCCTGTTTGTTAGGGGGGCGCTCATCAGATTGCTATCGCAGGCAAGCCAGCTCCCACAGGGGAATGCATTTCAAGTGTGGGCGCTGGCTTGCCTGCGATGAGGCCGGTTTGGGCACTTTCAATTTCAAGGAAGAACACTTATGGGCAGCTCCTTGTTCAACATCGGCATGGATTCCAACCGCTCTCAATTTATGGCGCGCCAGCGTATCGAGAGCCTGATCAACCTGCCACGGCTGTTCGCCGCCATCGATGCAGCCCCCGCCATTGTCGGTGCAGGTGTTGTGTATATCGATGCCGATTTCAACGTTGTCACCCTGCGCGAATTTCAGCCCATCTGCAGCATCGCACCCAAGCGTTTGATCCTGCGTGAGGCGCAGAAGTACATCGCGCCAACGCAATTCGCTCAGCAGGTGCAAGACAATCCGCGTGAGTCCCGCTTGGTGGGCGAAGCGGTCAATACCACGCTATCGTGTGCCGGCGCGGTTATCGGTTGGATCGTGGTGCTCAGTGGTTCCGTCGCAGTTCCGTTTTCGGCGGGGGCCAGTTCGGTGGTCGTGGCGCTCGGCTATACGGCCGCGGCAGCCAGTTCTGTGCAGTGCTTTGCCAGCGGCTATCGCACCGTCAATGAGATCCGCAACCCCGCGCGCAATGATCAGCTCGACAGTGAGGAGTGGTACCAATACACCATGATTGCCCTGGATGCGGCGTCGTTGGTTGGGGTGGGTTCATCGGCATTGGCAACGGTCAAGCTGGTGCGGCTGAATAAGGCCTCTACCGGGAAAAGTGTGAGAGAGGTGCTCAGGGGCCTGAATCGACAGGAGCGCGCCAAGTTGACCAAAGAGCTGCTGAGCATCAACGACCCACGCTTGACGTCCAAGATGATCAAGTTAAAGCAGTTGTCGGGCGAGTTGCCTAAGCGGTTCACGCCCACCGAGGTCAAGCATGCAACGGTCACGCAGATCAAGGACGCGTTGGGCGCAGCCATCGGTTTTACCGGTAGTGCGGTGTCAGGGAACGTACGCACAATTGCCATAGGTCTGTATGAGGAGGCCGAACAATGAACGAGCTGCCTAGCATTCGCAGTTTTCTGTCGACGTATTTCCCCGTCTTTATGGGGGCGATATTCGTCTGCATTTTCACCCTCGTGTTTGCGGTTCCGGTGTTCTTCGATAGCTATATGCCAAGCCTGTCCATGGCAGATAATGCCAAATACTCCTTCCTGGCGGGTATCGCACTCACGCTAGTCATTGTGCACTGCAATTTCATGATCGCACGCGGGCGTCCCCAATGGATTTGGCCGCTAGTGTTGCTGCTGGGGGTATGCTTTCTGGGTGTATTGCCAACACTCAATGATCAACCGAACGGGGTGGTATATGCCTTGAGCCTGGTGTTTCCATTAATTGGGCTATTGCTGTTCAACAGCAAACGCCACCGTGAAATGCGCCAGAAACTGGTCGAAGTCCGCTGCCTGCGCCAGGCCATGATTGCCCAACACAAACACCATTGATTGGGTAGATTCACCACCTGCCCTCAGCCCGGCGCTACAAATGTGTGCAGCGCCTGCACCATAGCCACAACGTTGGCGCCGTTTTGGTGCTGTACTGCACCGGGCCTGACGTTTTAGTGCAATGACTGCTGCTGTGGCATAAGTCTTGCGCGCGTTGTGCTTATGCCCTGGCTCGCAGGAGGCCGCCGTGTCGATTCATGTCGCGTTGCACCACGTTACGCATTACCGCTACGACCGTGCTGTCGAACTCGGCCCACAGATCGTTCGGCTACGCCCGGCAGCCCATAGCCGTACGCGAATACTGTCCTACGCGCTGAAGGTGTTGCCCGAGCAGCATTTCATCAACTGGCAGCAAGACCCCCAGGGCAATTATCTGGCGCGCCTGGTGTTCCCGGAAAAGACTGACGAGTTGCGCATTGAGGTCGACCTGGTCGCCGAGATGGCGGTGTTCAATCCGTTCGATTTTTTCCTCGAGCCCTACGCCGAAAAAATCCCGTTCAGCTACGCCGCCGATGAGCAGCGCGAGCTGGCGCCGTACTTGGAAACCCTGCCGCTGACGCCAAGGTTTGCCGCTTACCTGGCCGGTATCGATCGCACGCCGCTGCCTGCTGTGGATTTCCTGGTCGGCCTCAACCAGCGCCTGGCCGCCGATATCGGTTACCTGATTCGCATGGAGCCGGGTGTGCAAACCCCGGAATTTACCCTGGAAAACGCGTCCGGCTCCTGCCGCGACTCGGCCTGGTTGTTGGTGCAATTGCTGCGCAACCTCGGGTTGGCGGCTCGATTTGTCTCTGGTTACCTGATACAGCTCACCGCTGACGTCAAAGCCCTCGACGGCCCGTCCGGTACCGAGGTGGACTTCACCGACCTGCACGCCTGGTGCGAAGTGTATCTGCCCGGCGCTGGCTGGATTGGCCTGGATGCCACGTCCGGGTTGTTCGCCGGTGAAGGGCATATCCCCTTGGCCTGCAGCCCCGATCCATCGTCTGCCGCGCCCATCAGTGGGTTGGTTGAGCCGTGCGAATGCGAGTTCACCCATGAGATGTCGGTGGAGCGCATCTGGGAAGCGCCACGGGTGACCAAGCCCTACACCGAAGAACAATGGTTGGCGATCCAGGCCCTGGGCCGGCAGATCGACGGCGACCTGCTCAAGGACGACGTACGCCTGACCATGGGCGGCGAGCCGACCTTCGTCTCTATCGACGACCCAGACGGCGGCGAATGGAACACCGCAGCCCTGGGCCCGGACAAGCGTCGCCTGTCGGCCGAGCTGTTCCAGCGCCTGCGCCAGCACTATGCGCCCAAGGGCCTGGTGCATTTCGGCCAAGGCAAGTGGTACCCCGGCGAGCAACTGCCGCGCTGGTCGCTCAATTGCTACTGGCGCCGCGACGGCGTGCCGATCTGGCACAACAGCGCACTGATCGCCGATGAGCAAGAAGACTACGGCGCCGATGGGGTGATGGCCGGGCGTTTCCTGGCCAGCGTCGCCGAGCGCCTGAAACTGCCGGCGCGCTTTGTGTTCCCGGCGTTCGAGGACAATTTCTACTACCTGTGGCGCGAAGGGGCGCTGCCCCAGAACGTCACCGCCCAGGACCCGCGCCTGAGCGACGACCTGGAGCGTGAGCGCCTGCGCAAAGTGTTCAGCCAGGGCCTGGATAAAGTCATCGGCCAGGTGCTGCCGCTGGCACGTACTGCGGCCAATGACCGCTGGCAGAGTGGGCGTTGGTACCTGCGCGACAACCATTGCCGGTTGGTGCCGGGTGATTCGCCGCTGGGTTACCGGCTGCCCTTGGCTTCCCAGCCCTGGGTGACGGCGGCTGAGTATCCGTTCATACACCCCACCGACCCGAACCAGGACCAGCCCGAGCTTCCCACTGCGGCGCAATTGCGCAGCCATGGCGAGCCGGCCCCGGACGACGAGCGTGTGCCCAAGGTCGACGAGTCCGCCGACTGGCTGACCCGTACCGCGCTGTGCGCCGAAGCACGGGAAGGCCGCCTGTACCTGTTTATGCCGCCGCTGGAGCGCATCGAGGATTACCTGGAGCTGGTGACTGCCATTGAGGCCACCGCCGAAGAGCTGCATTGCCCGGTACTGCTGGAGGGCTACGAGCCGCCAGCGGATACGCGCCTGAGCAATTTCCGGGTCACGCCAGATCCCGGTGTCATCGAGGTCAACGTACAGCCGTCCGCCACCTGGGACGAGTTGGTAGAACGCACCGAATTCCTCTACGAAGAGGCCCGGCAAACCCGCCTGACCACCGAGAAGTTCATGATCGATGGGCGCCATACCGGCACCGGTGGCGGTAACCACTTCGTACTGGGCGGTGCGACGCCCAAGGATTCGCCCTTCCTGCGCCGACCGGACCTGCTGCGCAGCCTGATCAGCTACTGGCACAACCACCCGTCGTTGTCCTATTTGTTCTCCGGACTGTTTATCGGCCCCACCTCCCAGGCGCCCAGGGTAGATGAGGCGCGCAACGATGCGCTGTATGAACTGGAAATCGCCTTCGCGCAGATGCCTGCACCGGGCGAGGAGTGCCCGCCGTGGTTGGTGGATCGCCTGTTGCGCAACCTGCTGATCGACGTGACGGGTAATACCCATCGCGCCGAATTCTGTATCGACAAACTTTACTCACCCGACGGCGCCACTGGCCGCCTGGGGCTGCTGGAACTGCGCGCCTTTGAAATGCCCCCCCATGCGCGCATGAGCCTGACCCAGCAGTTGTTGCTGCGGGCGCTGGTCGCGCGGTTCTGGCGCGAGCCCTATGCGCCGCCGAAGCTGGCGCGCTGGGGCACTGAACTGCATGACCGTTTCCTGTTGCCGCACTTTATCGAGCAGGACTTTGCCGACGTGATCGTCGAGCTGAACGCGGCCGGCTACCCGCTGCGTGCCGAATGGTTCGCGGCGCATCTGGAGTTTCGTTTCCCCAAGGTGGGCGACTACGCCGTCAGCGGTATCGAACTGGAACTGCGCCAGGCCTTGGAGCCTTGGCATGTGCTGGGCGAGGAGGGCGCAGTGGGTGGCACGGTGCGGTATGTGGATTCGTCCCTGGAGCGCCTGCAAGTGAAGTTGAGCGGGTTGCCACCGCAACGCTACCTGCTGACCTGCAATGGCGTGCCGGTGCCGCTGCAACCAACCGGCCGCGTCGGCGAGTTCGTGGCGGGCGTGCGTTACCGCGCCTGGCAACCGGCCAACTGCTTGCAACCGACCATCCCCGTGCATGCGCCGCTGGTATTTGACCTGCTCGACACTTGGATGCAGCGTTCGTTGGGTGGCTGCCAATACCATGTGGCGCACCCGGGCGGGCGCAATTACGATAGCCTGCCGGTGAACGCCAATGAGGCGGAGAGCCGGCGCATGGCGCGGTTTTTCCGCTTGGGGCATAGCCCGGGCAAGCTGCCAGTGCCGACTGTAACGGTAAACGATGAGTTGCCAATGACCCTGGATTTGCGGCGCTTCACAAAAAATAAGGAATGAACATGATCCAAGTGTGGGAGGGCTTTTGTGGCGAGGGAGCTTGCTCCCGCTGGGGTGCGAAGCGCCCCCAATAGCAGGCGACTGCTGCGCAGTCGAGCGGGAGCAAGCTCCCTCGCCACAACAAGCCAGCTCCCACATTGGATCGTAGTGAATTTGAGTTAACCTGACTTCCCTTGCCTCTGCCGAGCGTTCCATGTCCGACTTGCTCGACCGTTACCCGCTCACCGCGGGCACCTATCACGAACTGCTGGACGCCAGCGGCGCGGTGCGTGCCCATTGGCGAGGCTTGTTCGATCACCTGCAACGCAGCACGCCCGCACAACTGGCCCAGCGCCAGGCGTTGTTGACGCGTCAGATCCAGGAAAACGGCGTCACCTATAACGTCTACGCCGACCCGAAGGGCGCCGACCGCCCCTGGGAGCTGGACCTGTTGCCCCATGTGCTGGCCGCCGAGGAGTGGCAGCAACTGTCGGCCGGCATCGCCCAGCGTGCGCGCCTGCTCAATGCGGTGCTGGCCGACCTGTATGGCCCGCAGCGCCTGATCAAGGAAGGCTTGCTGCCGGCCGAACTGGTGTTCGGGCATAACAATTTTCTGTGGCCGTGCCAGGGCATCCAGCCGCCCGCCGGTGCGTTCCTGCATCTGTACGCGGTCGACCTGGCGCGCACGCCGGACGGCCGCTGGTGGGTCACCGCCGACCGTACCCAAGCCCCATCGGGCGCCGGCTACGCCCTGGAAAACCGCACCATCGTGTCCCGCGCCTTCCCGGACCTGTACCGGGATATGCAGGTGCAGCACCTCACCGGTTTCTTTCGCACGCTGCAGGAAACCCTGGCGCGTCAGGCCCCTGGCGATGACCAGCCGCCACTGATCGTGCTGCTCACGCCGGGGCGTTTCAACGAAAGCTATTTCGAACACCTGTACCTGGCGCGCCAGCTCGGCTACCCCTTGGTAGAGGGCGGCGACCTCACCGTGCGCGACAGCACCGTGTTCCTGAAAACCCTTAGCGGCCTGCGCCGGGTGCACGCGATCATGCGTCGCCTTGATGATGATTTCTGCGACCCGCTGGAGCTGCGCACCGACTCCGCGCTCGGCGTGCCGGGCCTGCTCGACGCCGTACGCCAAGGCAATGTGCTGGTGGCCAATGCCTTGGGCAGCGGCGTGCTGGAGTCCCCGGGGTTGCTGGGCTTTTTGCCCAAGATCAACGAGTTTTTGTTCGGTGAAGCCTTGATCCTGCCGTCGATTGCCACCTGGTGGTGCGGCGAAGCGCCGGTGCTTGCCGAAGCCTTGGAAAAACTCCCGGAGCTGCTGATCAAGCCGGCATTTCCCTCACAAAGTTTCGCCCCGGTGTTTGGTCGCGACCTTGACGACGAACAGCGCCAGGCCCTGGCTGAACGCATGCGTGCGCGGCCCTATGCCTATGTCGCCCAAGAGCTGGCGCAACTGTCTCAGGCGCCGGTATGGCACACCGTGGATGACCACCTGCAACACCGTGCCATTGGTATGCGTGTGTACGCCGTGGCCAGTGAAGACGGTTATCGGGTACTGCCCGGCGGCCTGACTCGCGTGGCGGCCGACGCCGATGCCGAGGTGGTGTCGATGCAGCGCGGCGGGGCGAGCAAGGACACCTGGGTACTCGGCGAACGCGTGCCGGGTGGCGAGCAGTGGCGCGCCCAACGCACCATTGGCGCCTATGACCTGGTGCGCCGCGATCCCTATCTGCCCTCGCGCGTGGTGGAAAACCTGTTCTGGTTCGGTCGTTACTGCGAGCGCTGCGACGACAGTGCGCGCTGGCTGCGCATTGTGCTGGCGCGGTATGTCGACGGCGACGATCCGCTGGCGTTGCAGGCCGCCGTCGAACTGGGCGAAAGCCTGCGCCTGTTGCCGGAGGAGGGCGAGCTGCCTGAGCGCCTGCTCGCCGCCTTGCTGGGTGATGACTGGCCTTCAAGTCTGCGCGCCAACCTGCAGCGTCTGCAGTGGGCGGCGTCCCAGGTGCGCGGCAAGTTGTCCAGGGAAAACTGGCAGGCCCTGGTGGAGCTGCAACGCGAAGCCATGGAACTGGAAAGCGACACTGCAGACTTTGGCGAGCTGCTCGACTTTCTCAATCGCCTGGTGATGTCCCTGGCGGCACTGTCCGGTTTTGCCCTCGACGACATGACCCGCGATGAAGGCTGGCGCTTCTTGATGATGGGCCGGCGCATCGAGCGTCTGCAATTTCTGAGCAGCAGCCTTGCGGCATTCCTGCGTGGCGTGGCGGTGTTCGATCAGGCCGGGCTGGAATGGTTGCTGGAGCTGGGCAACAGCAGTATCACCTACCGCTCGCGCTACCTGGCGGTGCCGCAGTTGATCCCGGTGCTCGACCTGCTGCTGCTCGACGAGCAGAACCCCCATGCGGTGCTGTTCCAGCTCAAGTTGGTGAGCCGCACCCTGCGCCGTCTCAATGATGATTTTGGCGTGCCCCGTGAAACCGGGCTGGCGCCTTTGGTCGAGTGCCTGGCGCGTTTTGACCTGGGCTGTCTGGAGAACGGCCTGTTTGGCGAAACCAGCGTGCGTGCCGCGCTGGACGGCCTGGCCGACCTGTTGCAAGCGGTGGCCGATGAAAGCGGGCAAGTGTCGGATCGCCTGGCGCTGCGCCATTTTGCCCACGTGGATGATGTCAGCCAGCAAACGGTGTCGGTGTAATGAGCGCGCGCTACCAGATTTTCCACGATACCCATTACCACTATGACAGCCCGGTGTCCCTGGCCCAGCAACTGGCGCACCTCTGGCCAAGGCCGTGCGCCTGGCAGAAGTGCACCTGGCAGCAGTTGGATATCAGCCCGGAACCCACCTCGCGCCGCGACGAACTGGACGTATTCGGCAACCCGATCACTCGCCTGGCGTTCGAACGGCCCCATGATGAATTGCTGGTGAACGCCGGGCTCACCGTGGAAGTGCTGGCGCGACCCGCTCTGGACTTCCAGCGGTCGCCGCCCTGGGACCACACCCGCGACAGCCTGACTTACAGCAGCCAGGCATTGAGCGCCGAACTGATCGAAGCCTGTCGTTATCGCTTCGAGTCGCCCTATGTCCATCTGAAGAAAACCTTCGTCGAGTTCTCCGAAAGCTGCTTCCCGCCCGGCGAGCCTTTACTGCTGGGCACGCAGGCATTGATGGAGAAGATCTTCAGCGAATTTACCTTCGATGCCGAAGCCACCCAGGTCGCCACGCCGCTGGTTGAAGTGCTGGAGCGCCGTCGCGGCGTGTGCCAGGACTTCGCTCACCTGATGCTTGCCTGCCTGCGTTCGCGGGGCCTGGCGGCGCGCTATATCAGCGGCTACCTGCTGACCCAGCCACCGCCCGGCCAGCCACGGCTGATTGGCGCGGATGCGTCCCATGCGTGGGTCTCGGTGTTTTGCCCGGTATCAGGCTGGGTGGATTTTGACCCGACCAACAATGTACAGCCGGCGCTGGAGCACATTACCCTGGCCTGGGGCCGGGATTTCTCCGATGTGTCGCCGTTGCGTGGGGTGATTCTGGGGGGAGGCAGCCACGACCCGGAGGTGCGGGTGACGGTGATGCCGCTGGAGTGAAAAACGATCATTCCCACGCTCTGCGTGGGAATGCCTCCTGTGACGCTCTGCGTCACCCTTGCGCTGGCTTCAAGCCTGGTGCGGGACGCGGAGCGTCCGGGGCTGCATTCCCACGCGGAGCGTGGGAACGATCATTCAGTTGGGGCTTTCGGGGTTTCGGTCTCGTCAGGTGCCGCTTCACCTTCGGCATCCGGGTTCAGCGCGCCGGCTTCTTCCTCAGCAGCGGCTTTCTTGCGTTGCAGCTTTTCCTCTTTCTTCTGTTCCTTGGCCAAGTCTCTCTGACGTTTGGCGAAGGAGTAATTAGGTTTGGCCATGGGCGATCCTCTAGGGTCGAAGGTGAGGGTGGGCGGCGCGCAGCTGCCTCGGGTCGTCATGGTAGCAGCTTCGGGGGGGCGTTTGCTTTCACTTACCGCAGGCGTAGGCAGCCAGGAGGCCGTTGAACAGGTGATTGAGGTGCATGGCATGAACTCCCGTGAGTGATGGGCCGATCATAATCAGGGTGCGGCAGTTTGGCTGGTTGATTGTGTTGATGAAGCTGATAGCCTAAAGTTGTATACAATCTGTTGATTCAGATCATAAGAACTCAAGCCTGATTGAGGCACCCTTACCGCAATCCGCGTTTTTAAAACCCTGCCTTGGAGATTCACATGTTTGCCAAACTCGTTGCTGTTTCCCTGCTGACTCTGGCGAGCGGCCAGTTGCTTGCTGCAGAGTGCAAGGTCACTGTCGACTCCACCGACCAAATGTCGTTCAACACTAAAGAAATCACCATCGACAAGAGCTGCAAGCAGTTCACCGTTGAGCTGACTCACTCGGGTAACCTGCCCAAGAACGTGATGGGCCATAACTGGGTGCTGACTACCGAAGCCAATATGCAACCGGTAGCAACCGACGGCATGGCTGCGGGGATCGACAAGGATTACCTGAAAGCCGGTGATGAGCGCATCATCGCCCACACCAAGATCATCGGTGCCGGCGAGAAAGACTCGGTGACCTTCGACGTCTCCAAGCTGAAGGCCGATGAGAAATACAGCTTCTTCTGCTCGTTCCCAGGCCACATCTCGATGATGAAAGGTGCTGTGGTCCTGAAGTAAGACCGCGTTACCGTTCATCGCAGGCAAGACGGCTCCCACATTCGACCGCATTCCCATGTTGGAATCCGGTCAAGTGTGGGAGCTGGCTTGCCTGCGATGGCGATCTGACAATCAATGCAAAACCATCGGGTTCACCTCAAGGCGCAAACGGCATCACCCGCTTGTGCTCAGTCTTGCGATAGGTCTCGCAGATAATCCTGAACGCCTCCTCACGCACCGGCTCCCCCTGCAGGAACGCATCGATCTCGGCATAGGTCACCCCATGTGACGCCTCGTCCGGCTTGCCCGGCGACAGGTCTTCGAGGTCAGCGGTCGGCACCTTCTCCACCAGCGATTCCGGCGCACCAAAGTGACGGGCAATGGCCCGCACCTGATGCTTCACCAGCCCGCTCAACGGTGCCAGATCGCACGCGCCATCACCGAACTTGGTATAGAAGCCCATCACCGCTTCCGCCGCATGGTCGGTGCCGATCACCAGGCCACCGGCCGCGCCAGCGATGGTGTACTGCGCCACCATACGCATGCGCGCCTTGGTGTTGCCCAGCACGAAGTCACGGGACGCCGCGGCCTTGCCTTCAAAGGCGGCCACTTCATTGGCCAGGGCTTTAACCGCTGGGCCGATGTTCACGGTGTGACGTTCATCCGGCTCGATAAAGTCCACCGAGGCCTGGGCGTCGTGCTCGTCGAACTGGGTTTCGTAGGGCAGGCGCACGGCGATAAAGCGGTACGCCTCATCGCCGGTGCTGGCGCGCAGTTCCTGCACCGCACGTTGGGCCAAGAGGCCTGCGGTCAGGGAGTCGACACCACCACTGATGCCGAGCACCAGGGTCTTGAGCCCGGAATTGCGCAGGCAGTCCTGGATAAAGGCCACGCGCCGGGCAACCTCGGCTTCGAGTGCGGCCTGGTCCTTGAACGGGGCTTGCACCTTGAGCTGTTGTGCAATCTCACGCTGTACGGCTTGCATGATTCACTCCTTGCTGTATAGGGCAGGTACTTTGAAAACGTGACGCAAATAGGCGACAAAATTCGGGTCGGTGCAATGGGTCTTGCCCGCTTCATCGGAGATCTTCGCGACGGGCTGGCCATTGCAGGCTGTCATTTTAAGCACGATGCTCATCGGTTCCACCCCTGGAATATCACAGGTCAGGTTGGTGCCGATGCCAAAGCTCACATTAATGCGACCGCGCAACGCCCGGAATATTTCCAAGGCTTTGGGCAATGTCAGACTGTCGGAGAACACCAGGGTCTTGCTCATCGGTTCGATGCCCAGCTTGTGGTAGTGAGCGATGGCTTTTTCTGCCCACTGGATCGGATCACCGGAGTCATGGCGCAGGCCGTCGAACAGCTTGGCGAAGTACAAGTCGAAGTCGCCGAGGAAGGCGTCGGTAGTGATGCAATCGGTGAGGGCGATACCCAGCAGGCCACGGTACTCGCGCACCCAGCAATCAAGGGCGGCGATCTGGCTGTCGATCAGGCGCGGGCCGAGTTGCTGGTGGGCCATGATCCACTCATGGGCCATGGTGCCCAGCGGCTTCATATCGAATTCGCGCGCCAGGTGCACGTTGCTGGTGCCGACAAAGCGCCCAGGGAAATCGTGCTTGAGCACGCTGACCACTTCCTCCTGTACCCGGTAGGAAAAACGCCGGCGCGTGCCGAAGTCTGCCACTTGCAGCTCCGACAGCTCATCGCTGCTGGCGTTGGCGGTCAACCAGTCGAACTTGCGATACAGCTGCTCGCGGGCCTGTTCAAGGATCACGGTCTGGTAGCGGTAGCGGTTACGCACCTCGCTGACGATGGCCAGCATCGGCACTTCAAACAGGATCACATGCAGCCACGGCCCGCGCAGGCGGATAAACAACTCGCCGTTCTCGATGCCGGTTTGCACATACCGCAGGTTGAAGCGAAACAGCCCGAGGAAGCGCAGAAAATCCGGCTTCATAAAGCTGATGCGTTCCAGGAACCCCAGTTGATCGGGGCTCAGGCTCAGCTCGGCGAGGCGCTCGATCTGGTAACGAATCTCCGCCAGGTAAGGGCGCAGGTCTTCACTGTTACGGCAACGAAACTCCCATTCAACTTCCACGTTCGGGTAGTTGTGCAGCACCGCCTGCATCATGGTCAGCTTGTAGAAGTCGGTGTCGAGCAGGTTCTGCACGATGCGATCGGCAAACACACTCTCGCTCATAACGGGAATCTCCAGACGGGTCGGCGATGGAGGCCGGCCTTTACGCACAATTGAGGAAGGGGGTTAGTGGCGCATAGACTTGTGGGGTTTTGCCAGTGATTTTTTCACTAAGGCCACTGGCGCCATCGCAGGCAAGCCAGCTCCCACATTTGGAGTGCATTCCAAACGGTGGGAGCTGGCTTGCCTGCGATGGCGATTCTCCAGGCGCTAAAGCACCTGCTCCATCATCCACTTCACAAACTCGCGCACCTTGGGCACCTCCGCCGAATGCTCGGGATACGCCAGGTAGTAAGCATCCTGGCTTGGCATCGCATGTTGCCAGGGGATCACCAACTTGCCCTCGGCCAATTCCTCCTCCACCAGAAAACGCGGCAACAGCGCCACGCCGCATCCCACCTGCGCCGCACGAATACACATATAAAACGTGTCGAACCGCGGCCCATGGTAGCTGTGCTCGGTATGGAAACCCTGGCTGGCGAACCAGTCATGCCAGCCCTGGGGCCTCGAAGCGTTTTGCAGTAGCACCAGTTCACTCAGTTGTGTGGGGTCGGTGAAGGGCTGGGCGGGCAGGCTGTCGGGCGAACACACCGGTACCAGCTCTTCACTGAACAATTTCAGGCTCTCGGTGCCGGGGCGTGCGCCCTGGCCGAAATAGAACGCCATGTCGGCCTTGCCTTGCAGTAACTCGTCCGGGTCCTGTTCGTTGCACAGGTCCAGGTGGATCTGCGGGTGGCGCAAACGCCAACCCTTGAGGCGCGGTACCAGCCAGCGTGCGCCAAAAGTGTAGGGCGTGGACACGCGCAGCACTTCGGTTTCACCGCCGTAGGAGCGCAGGTAGTGGGTGGACATTTCCACTTGGGTGAGGATCTTGCGCACTTCCACCAGGTACAGGTCGCCCGCCGGGGTCATCTGCAAGCGGCGGCGCACGCGGCGAAACAGCAAGTGTTGTAACAGCTCTTCCAGCTGCGCTACTTGTTTGCTCACCGCGCTTTGGGTGAGGTTCAGTTCCTCGGCGGCGCGGGTGAAGCTCAGGTGGCGGGTGGCCGCTTCGAAACACTGCAGGGCGGTGATCGAGGGCAAATATCTTTTGTTCAGCACGGCATGCCTCTTTTTATTCTTTGCATGAATAAAGGGAATGATATCTCGCCTAATCGTCGTTTGTTGGCAAGTCTTGGGCCAGCTACAAATAGGCTCAGGATCGCCGTGCAAGCAGCGGCGCGATTTTTCTACGCAGATTTGAAGGAGTGACCCATGGTTGCCGCATTGCTTGATCGTCTCGGGGTAAACCCGGCGCTGTACCAGGCTGGGAAACAACCTGTGCATTCACCGATTGATGGCAGCCGTATCGGCAGTGTCCATTGGGAAGGTGCCGCCGAGGTGGAGCAACAGGTCAGTCGCGCCGAGCATGCATTCGAAGCCTGGCGCAAAGTGCCGGCGCCGCGACGTGGCGAGCTGGTGCGCCAGTTCGGCGACGTATTGCGCGAGTACAAGGCCGACCTGGGCGAACTCGTTTCCTGGGAGGCCGGCAAGATCACCCAGGAAGGTTTGGGTGAAGTGCAGGAAATGATCGACATCTGCGACTTCGCCGTCGGCCTGTCGCGCCAGTTGTACGGCTTGACCATCGCCTCCGAGCGCCCAGGCCACCATATGCGTGAAACCTGGCACCCGCTGGGCGTGGTCGGCGTGATCAGCGCCTTCAACTTCCCGGTGGCTGTGTGGGCGTGGAACACTGCGCTGGCCTTGGTGTGCGGCAACGCGGTGATCTGGAAACCGTCGGAAAAGACCCCGCTCACCGCACTGGCCTGCCAGGCCTTGTTCGAGCGCGTACTGAAAAAATTCGACGGTGCCCCCGAGTACCTCAGCCAAGTGATCATCGGCGGCCGCGACGCCGGCGCTGCGCTGGTGGATGACCCGCGCGTCGTCCTGATCAGCGCCACCGGCAGCACGCGTATGGGCCGTGAAGTGGCACCCAAAGTCGCCGCACGTTTCGCCCGCAGCATCCTTGAGCTGGGCGGCAACAACGCGATGATCCTCGGCCCAAGCGCCGACCTGGACATGGCCGTACGCGCTATCCTGTTCAGCGCAGTGGGCACAGCCGGCCAACGCTGCACCACCCTGCGCCGGCTGATCGCCCATGAGTCGGTCAAGGAAGAAATCGTCACCCGCCTCAAGGCCGCCTATTCCAAAGTGCGCATCGGCCACCCACTGGAAGGCAACCTGATCGGCCCGCTGATCGACAAGCACAGTTTCGACAACATGCAGGACGCCCTTGAGCAAGCCTTGAGCGAAGGCGGCAAAGTGTTCGGCGGCAAGCGCCAACTGCAAGACAAATTCCCCAACGCCTACTACGTATCGCCAGCCATCGTGGAAATGCCCGAGCAAAGCGACGTAGTGTGCAGCGAAACCTTCGCGCCGATTCTTTACGTGGTCGGCTACACCGACTTCGCCGAAGCCCTGCGCCTGAACAACGCCGTGCCACAAGGCTTGTCATCCTGCATCTTCACCACTGACGTGCGTGAAGCCGAGCAGTTCATGTCGGCGGTGGGCAGCGACTGTGGCATTGCCAACGTCAACATCGGCCCGAGCGGCGCGGAGATCGGTGGCGCGTTCGGGGGTGAAAAAGAAACCGGCGGCGGGCGTGAATCGGGCTCGGATGCGTGGCGCGGGTATATGCGCAGGCAGACCAATACCGTGAACTACTCGCTGGAGCTGCCTCTGGCACAAGGCATCACGTTCGACTGAGCCTCAGGTCGGAGTGAGATCAATGTGGGAGCAGGCAAGCCAGCCCCCACAGGTGATACTGATCGTTCCCACGCTCTGCGTGGGAACGCATCCTGTGACGCTCTGCGTCACGACAATGCGGACGCGGAGCGTCCAAGGCTACATTCCCACGCAGAGCGCGGGAACGAGCGGTGGTGAATTCATCCCGGAGTCTGGCAATGGCACTGCGCGAAACATGTTTATGGGAACACCTCACTCCAGGCCGCCCCGACCGAGCCGCGCTCAAGGGCGCTGTCAAGGTGGATGTGTGCGTGATCGGCGCCGGAATCACCGGTTTGTCGGCGGCCATTCATTTGCTGGAACAGGGTAAAAGCGTCGTCGTACTGGAAGCCCATCGCACCGGCCACGGTGGTTCGGGGCGCAACGTCGGGCTGGTCAACGCCGGCCTGTGGATTCCACCGGACGAGATCGAGGCCGGTTTCGGCACGGCGGTGGGCAGCCAACTCAACCGCATGTTGGGTGCGGCGCCGTCCCTGGTGTTCAGCCTGATCGACAAGTACAACATCGACTGCCAATTGCGCCGTGAAGGCACCTTGCACATGGCGCACAACGCCCGTGGCGAGGCGGATTTGCGCAGCCGTGAGGAGCAGTGGAAACGCCGGGGCGCACCGGTTGAGTTACTCACCGGCCAGGCCTGCGAGCAAGCCACCGGTACCCGGAAAATCGCCGCCGCGTTGCTGGATCGGCGCGCCGGCACCTTGAACCCCATGGCCTACACCACTGGGTTGGCGAATGCCGCCGCAGCGTTGGGCGGGCAATTGTTCGATCATTCGCCGGTCACCCAGCTTGAGCGCCAAGGGGCCGATTGGTCGGTGCAGACCGCCGAGGGCGCGGTACAGGCCGCCCAGGTGGTGATCGCCTCCAACGCCTACACCGAAGGCGAATGGACCGAACTGCGGCGTAACTTCTTCCCCGGCTATTACTATCAGGTGGCCTCGGCGCCGCTGACCGATGACGCGGCCAAGCAGATCCTCCCCGGCGGCCAGGGTTCGTGGGACACGCGCCAGGTCCTGAGCAGCATTCGCCGCGATGCCGATGGCCGCCTGTTGCTGGGCAGCCTGGGTAACGGCAACCAGAAACCGGCGTGGTTCCTCAAGGCGTGGGCCGATCGGGTGCAGCAACACTACTTCCCGTACCTCAAACCGGTGCAGTGGGAATACACCTGGACCGGCTGCATCGCATTCACTCCCGACCACTTGATGCGCCTGTTCGAACCGGCCCCCGGCCTGGTGGCGGTTACCGGTTATAACGGACGCGGGGTGACCACCGGCAGCGTGGTGGGCAAGGCGTTTGCCGACTACCTGTGTCACCAGGACACCCAAGCCTTGCCGATCCCTTTTACGCCCATGCAACCCTTGGCCGCGGTGGGCTTGCGCAGCTGCCTGTATGAAGCCGGCTTCTCGCTCTATCACGCCGGGCAATGCCTGAGGATCGTGATCTGATCAGCGAAATACCCCTCAAAAGCCTGCGTTTTCTTAGCAGGCTACCCATCTGTATTGGTGCAAGTCGTAGCAATCACGCACTGTAAATGTGCAGTTCCGTTACGCACATTGTTACAGCTGCAGGAACTGTCGTTTATGCCTGTGGTTGCAGGTGCGACCTGCCAGGGTTGTACTTTTTTGAAGTGTTGGTTGCACCTCTAGACGCTAGACGGTTGCACGTCCTGGCAAAAGGCGTCGAAACGCCTGGAATAACAATGACACCGTGTCTTTTTGAAGAATAAAAAAGTAATGGCACGCGGCTTGCTCTGAGCTTTCGGTGAAAGGTTTGAATGCAAGTTGTCGTGCCAAAAATCAAAAATATCGGAGCACCACTCATGTCCCAGACGTTTTACAAGAAAGGTTTTCTGGCCCTCGCCGTTGCTGCGGCGCTGGGTGTTTCTACGTTTGTTCAAGCTGATGTGAAAATTGGTGTGGCGGGCCCGATGACGGGTGCCAACGCCGCTTTCGGTGAGCAGTACATGAAGGGTGCCCAGGCGGCAGCCGACGTTATCAACAAGGCCGGCGGCATCAACGGTGAGCAGATCAAGCTGGTGGCGGGCGATGACGCCTGCGAGCCCAAGCAGGCCGTGGCCGTGGCCAACCGCCTGGCCGACCAGGACAAAGTGATCGGTGTGGTCGGGCACTTCTGCTCATCCAATACCATCCCGGCGTCTGAGGTTTACGACGAAGCAGGCATCATCGCCATCACCCCAGGCTCCACCAACCCACAAGTGACCGAACGCGGCCTGGGCGCCATGTTCCGCATGTGCGGGCGTGACGACCAGCAAGGCATCGTCGCCGGCGACTACATCGTCGATGTGCTCAAGGGCAAGAAAGTCGCGGTGATCAACGACAAGGACACCTACGGCAAAGGCCTGGCCGACGCCACCGCCGCCCAGTTGACCAAGCGCGGCGTCAAGCCGGTGCTGGAAGAGGGCCTGACCCGAGGTGAGAAAGACTTCAGCGCCCTGGTCACCAAGATCCGCTCCCTGGGCGCCGACGTCGTGTACTTCGGCGGCCTGCATCCGGAAGCCGGCCCACTGGTGCGCCAGATCCGCGAAGCGGGCTTGAAAGACGTCAAGTTCATGTCCGATGACGGCGTGGTCACCGACGAGCTGGTGTCCACCGCAGGTGGTGCGCAGTACGTCGATGGCGTGTACATGACCTTCGGCGCCGACCCGCGCCTGCTGCCAGACAGCAAGACCGTGGTGGAAGAGTTTCGCAAGAACGGCACCGAGCCTGAAGGCTACACCCTGTACGCCTACGCTTCGATCCAGGCCCTGGCCGCCGGCTTCAACGGTGCCAAGTCCAACAAGGGCGAAGACGCTGCCAAGTGGCTCAAGGCCAACCCGGTTAAAACCGTCATGGGCGAAAAAGCCTGGGATACCAAGGGCGACCTGAAAGTCTCTGACTACGTGGTTTACCAGTGGGACAAAGACGGCAAATACCATCAGTTGGAAAAGCAGAAGTAAGTACAAGCACCACGGGCCTAAGGTTAGGGGGGCTTGCTGTGGCGAGGGAGCTTGCTCCCGCTGGAGTGCGTAGCACTCCCAACCGCTTACCGAAATACATCTGATGTATCTCGATTGCCCAGTTTGGGGCTGCTTCGCAGCCCAGCGGGAGCAAGCTCCCTCGCCACATAAGCCAGCTCCCACAGAGGGCGTGGTTGCCTGCTCCATTGCAACAAACCTGTCTTTTCCTCCAGAAGCGCCGCACACCCACCGGTGTGCAGGTGCTCACCGCGTGAGATTGCGTTATGGATGGTATTTTCCTGCAGCAACTGGTCAACGGCCTGACCCTCGGGTCGGTCTATGGCCTGATCGCCATCGGCTACACAATGGTCTATGGCATCATTGGCATGATCAACTTCGCCCACGGCGAGGTTTATATGATTTCCGCTTACCTCGCGGCGATCAGTCTGGCACTGCTGGCTTACTTCGGCATCGAATCCTTCCCGCTGCTCATTCTCGGTACCTTGATCTTCACCGTGGTCGTCACCGGCGTGTACGGTTGGGTGATTGAGCGTGTCGCCTACAAACCCCTGCGTAACTCCACCCGCCTGGCACCGCTGATCAGCGCCATCGGTATCTCCCTGATCCTGCAGAACTACGCGCAGATCGCCCAGGGCGCCAAGCAACAAGGCATTCCCACCCTGCTGGCCGGCGCCTGGCGCGTCGATATCGGCACCGGGTTCGTGCAACTGACCTACACCAAAGTGTTCATCCTGGTCGCCGCTTTTGCCGGCATGGCCTTGCTCACCTACATCATCAAATACACCAAGCTCGGCCGCATGTGCCGCGCTACCCAGCAAGACCGCAAGATGGCCTCGATCCTGGGCATCAACACCGACCGCGTGATCTCCTACGTGTTTGTCATCGGTGCCGCCATGGCCGCCCTGGCCGGCGTGCTCATCACCCTCAACTACGGCACCTTCGACTTCTATGCCGGCTTCATCATCGGCATCAAGGCGTTTACCGCGGCGGTACTCGGCGGCATCGGCTCCCTGCCTGGGGCGATGCTGGGCGGGATCATCCTCGGTATCTCCGAGTCGCTGTTCGCGGGGTTGATCAACTCTGACTACAAAGACGTGTTCAGTTTCTCCCTGCTGGTGGTGATTCTGATTTTCCGTCCCCAGGGCCTGCTTGGTCGCCCACTCGTGGCGAAGGTGTAAACATGTCTGCTGCCAAATCCATTGATATCAAGAAAAGTGTGGTCGATACGGTACTCGCGGGGCTGATTTCGCTGATCGTGTTCGGCCCGATTGTCGGCGTGGTGCTCGACGGCTACAGCTTCAACCTGGAACCTGCGCGGGTTGCCGTGCTGGTCGCCATCGTGATGGCCGGGCGCTTTGCCCTCAGCCTGTTCCTGCAAACACCCAAGGGCGTGAAGATCCTGCAGGGGTTCGAGAGCAGCGGCTCCGGCGTGCACGTGCTGCCACCGGATTACAAGTCGCGGCTGCGCTGGATCATCCCGGCGCTGATCGTGATCGCCATCGTGTTTCCGATCTTCGCCAACAAATACCTGCTCACCGTGGTGATCCTGGGGCTGATCTACGTGTTGCTCGGCCTGGGCCTGAACATCGTGGTGGGCCTGGCGGGCCTGCTCGACCTGGGTTATGTGGCCTTCTACGCCATCGGTGCCTACGGCCTGGCGCTGGGTTATCAATACCTGGGCCTGGGCTTCTGGACGGTCCTGCCACTGGCGGCCATCGCGGCGGCGTTGGCGGGTTGCATACTCGGCTTCCCGGTGCTGCGAATGCACGGTGACTACCTGGCCATCGTGACCCTGGGTTTTGGTGAAATCATTCGCCTGGTGCTCAACAACTGGCTGTCCTTCACCGGTGGCCCCAACGGTATGCCCGTGCCGTCACCGACCTTTCTGGGCCTGGAGTTCGGCAAGCGTGCGAAGGATGGCGGCATTCCGTTTCACGAGTTTTTCGGCATCGATTACAACCCCAACATCAAGTTCATGTTCATCTACATCGTGCTGTTTCTGGTGGTGCTGGCCGTGCTGTACATCAAGCATCGCCTGACGCGCATGCCGGTCGGCCGCGCCTGGGAAGCCCTGCGCGAAGATGAAATCGCCTGCCGTTCCATGGGCCTGAACCATGTGCTGGTCAAACTCTCAGCCTTCACCATCGGCGCGTCCACCGCCGGTTTGGCCGGGGTGTTCTTTGCCAGCTACCAGGGCTTCGTCAACCCGTCGTCGTTTACCTTCTTCGAGTCGGCGTTGATCCTCGCCATTGTGGTGTTGGGCGGCATGGGCTCGACGGTTGGCGTGGTGATCGCAGCGTTCGTGTTGACCGTGGCGCCGGAACTGCTGCGTAGTTTTTCCGAGTACCGCGTGCTGCTGTTTGGGGTGTTGATGGTGGTGATGATGATCTGGCGACCGCGTGGCTTGATTCGGATTAGCCGTACCGGTGTGACGCCACGCAAAGGGGTAGCGCCATGAGCAAGGAAGTCGTGCTGTCTGTCGAACACCTGATGATGCACTTCGGTGGTATCAAAGCCTTGAGCGATGTAAGCCTCAAGGTTGAACGCAACTCGATCTTCGCCCTGATCGGCCCCAACGGCGCCGGCAAGACCACGGTGTTCAACTGCCTCACCGGCTTCTACAAAGCCAGTGGCGGCAAGATCGAGCTCAACGTGCGCGGCAAGCAAACCAACGTGATCCAACTGCTCGGCGAGCGCTTTGAGGCCACCGACTTCGTGTCGCCCAAAAGCTTCCTCAGCCGCGTTTACTACAAGATGTTCGGCGGCACCCACCTGGTGAACCGTGCCGGCCTGGCCCGCACCTTCCAGAACATTCGCCTGTTCAAGGAAATGTCGGTGCTGGAAAACCTGCTGGTGGCCCAGCACATGTGGGTCAACCGCAACATGCTTGCCGGCATCCTCAACACCAAGGGCTACCGCAAGGCCGAAAGCGATGCGCTGGACTGCGCGTTCTACTGGCTGGAAGTGGTCGACCTGGTGGACTGCGCCAACCGTCTGGCCGGCGAGCTCTCCTACGGCCAGCAGCGCCGCCTGGAGATCGCCCGCGCCATGTGCACGCGGCCGCAGATCATCTGCCTGGACGAACCGGCAGCGGGCCTCAACCCGCAGGAAACCGAAGCCCTCAGCGCGATGATTCGCCTGCTGCGCGACGAACACGACCTCACGGTGGTGCTGATCGAACACGACATGGGCATGGTGATGAGTATTTCCGACCACATTGTAGTGCTGGACCACGGCAACGTGATTGCCGAAGGCGGCCCGGACGCGATCCGCAACGACCCGAAAGTGATCGCCGCCTACCTGGGCGCGGACGAAGAGGAGCTGGTATGAGCGCACCTATCCTCGAAATGAAGGACCTGGACGTGTTCTACGGCCCGATCCAGGCCCTGAAAAAAGTCTCGCTGCACATCAACGAAGGCGAAACCGTCAGCCTGATCGGCTCCAATGGCGCGGGTAAGTCCACGTTGCTGATGTCGATCTTCGGTCAGCCTCGGGCCGAGTCGGGGCAGATCCTCTACAACGGCGTCGACATTACTCACAAGTCGTCCCACTACATCGCTTCCAACGGCATTGCGCAGTCGCCGGAAGGGCGGCGGGTGTTCCCCGACATGACCGTCGAGGAAAACCTGCTGATGGGCACCATCCCCATTGGCGACAAGTTCGCCAGCGAGGACATGCAACGCATGTTCGAGCTGTTCCCCAGGCTCAAGGAGCGACGCAACCAGCGGGCGATGACCATGTCCGGTGGTGAGCAACAAATGCTCGCCATCGCCCGTGCGCTGATGAGCCGGCCCAAGCTGTTGCTGCTCGATGAGCCAAGCCTGGGGTTGGCGCCGATTGTGGTGAAGCAGATCTTTTCCACCCTGCGCGAGCTGGCGTCCACCGGGATGACCATTTTCCTGGTGGAACAGAACGCCAACCATGCGCTGCGCCTGTCGGACCGGGCGTATGTGATGGTCAATGGTGAGATTCGCCTGACAGGCACCGGCAAGGAGTTGCTGGTGAACGAGGAAGTGCGCAACGCCTACCTGGGCGGTCACTGACCCAAGATCCAGGCGCATCAACCCTGTGGGAACCGGGCCTTATGTGGGAGCCGGGCTTGCCCGCGATAGCATCACCTCGGTTTAGCTGACATACCGAGGTGGCCGCATCGCAGGCAAGCCAGCGCCCACCCAAAGCCGGTTCCCACATTTGTTTTTGCGGTGTCAACAAGCCCTCCACCAAATTGTGGAAAACAAATCCAGCCCACCTCAAAAGCGCGACATATAGCCGCCGCAAATCCCTGTTTTGTCACAGTTTTGACTTGTCCCCATCCACTGTGGAACCGGCTGTGGGTAACGTGGGAGTAGCTGGCTGAAAGCCTTTAACCACGTGGCTTGTAGCGTGTTGGTTGTTTTTCGATCAGGGTATTTTTCGCGACCGTCTCAAGGGTTTGTCAACCTGTTTAAAGACACAGGTATATGAACGAAATAAGTCCTTCCAGCCTGTGGATAAGTCTGTGACTAAACTCTGGAAAGACTTGCGCAGGGGCCGGAATGACTGGCCTGGAGCCATCGTTGTGTTTTTCTGCATTTGTCAGCGGCTACATAGGCGCTCGCCCAGGTCAAGCAAAAAACTTTATAAAACCGCCTGCAACCCTTGTACACAGCGGCTTTGAGCCGTTTGCACTTGCCCCCAAAGACTGTGGGCGCAGTTGTGGATAACCTGCGCGTATATGGCTGCAAGCTACGGTTTATACGGCTTTGCGAGGATTGGTTAAAAAATGATCAGCCAGGCATGCGTGTGTGTGCACAGCGGTTGCCGCAAACGCGGCGTAAGGGCATTCTGCTGGCTGTTTTTTTCCCCGATGCCCGCAAGGAGAACACCATGTCCGACACGCTGTTTATCACTGGCGCTACTTCAGGTTTCGGCGAAGCCTGTGCCCGTCGCTTTGCCGAGGCCGGTTGGAAACTGGTGCTCACTGGTCGTCGTGCCGAGCGCTTGAACGCCTTGGTCGAAGAGCTTTCCAAGCAGACCGAAGTGCATGGCCTGGTGGTGGATGTGCGCGACCGCAAAGGCATGGAGGAGGCCATCGCCAACCTGCCGGCGTCGTTCGCCACGCTGCGCGGCCTGATCAACAACGCCGGCCTGGCCGTGGGCACCGACCCTGCGCCCAAGTGCGACCTCGACGATTGGGAAACCATGGTCGATACCAACATCAAGGGCCTGCTGACCACCACTAACCTGCTGTTGCCGCGCCTGATTGCCCATGGCCGCGGTGCGGGGATCATCAACCTGGGTTCCATCGCCGGTAACTACCCGTACCCCGGCAGCCATGTGTATGGCGGCTCCAAGGCGTTCGTGAAGCAGTTCTCGTTGAACCTGCGCTGCGACTTGCAAGGCACCGGCGTGCGCGTGACCAATATCGAGCCGGGCTTGTGTGAAAGCGAGTTCTCCCTGGTGCGCTTCGGCGGTGACCAGGCGCGTTATGACGCCACCTACGCAGGTGCAGAGCCGATCCAGCCGCAGGACATTGCCGATACGATTTTCTGGGTGATGAACACCCCGGCGCACGTGAACATCAACCGCCTGGAGCTGATGCCGGTGAGCCAGACCTGGGCTGGGTTTGCGATTGAGCGTGGGGCCAAGGGCTAAGCGCCTGCGCCACACACGCTGATCGTTCCCACGCTCCGCGTGGTAATGCCGCCGGGGGCGCTCTGCGCCCCGCTTTCTGCTGGTGACGCAGAGCGTCATGCGATGCATTCCCACGCGGAGCGTGGGAACGATCAGTGGCGGCAAATCGGTCAAAATGCGGCATAAGGTACACTGCCCGCCTGAAAACCCCACCGCACCCAGCGGTTTAAAGGTTTTGACAGGAGGCAATGTGAGTAACCGAGGTGAGCAGGCACTGCTCAAACAATCGACTATCCTGATGTTCGCAGTCGCGATCGCAGGGATTGTCACGGGTGTGATATCCGGCGCCCAATCCATTCTGTTCGACGGCTTTTTCTCGCTGATCGCCACCGCCATCAAGGTGCTGATGCTGATCACGGCCAAGCTGATCGCCAAGAAAAGCAACGAGCGTTTCCAATTCGGCTATTGGCACCTGGAGCCGATGGTGCTGCTGATAGAAGGCAGTTTCCTGCTGCTGATCGCCATCTACGCGTTCCTCAATGGGGTGTTCGGCATTATCAATGGCGGGCGCGAAATCGAGTTGGGGCTGGTGATCATTTATGCGGCGGTATTTACCGTTGTGGAGTTCGCGTACTTCTTTTATGTGCGCTACCGCAATCGCACACTCAAATCGTCATTGATCCAGTTCGACAACATCAGCTGGCTGGTGGACGCGATGCTGTCGGTGGGCTTGCTGATCAGCTTCCTGGCGGCGCTGTTGCTCAAGTCCCAGGGCTATGGCGAGTGGGCGGTCTACGTGGACCCGTTGATCCTGATCCTGCTGGCCCTGAGCATGCTGGCGCCGGCGTTCAAGATCCTGCGCCCGGCGCTGCGCGAAGTGTTGGGGATCGCGCCGGATCACTTGGACGACAAGGTCCGCGAGGTGATGGACGCGGCGCAGGCCAAGCATGGTTTCGACGACTACGTGTCCTATGTGCAGAAGCACGGGCGGGCGCGGTTTATCGAGATTCATGTGGTGCTGCCAGCGGATTACCCGGTGGATAACGTCGCCACCCTCGATGGGCTGCGTGAAGAGATATCCACAGGGCTGGGGGCGGCGGATGCGGCGCGGTGGTTGACGATCAGTTTTACGGGCGACCGCAAGTGGATTGCCTAAAGTCTGTTAGAGCGAGGTGAGGCTATCGCAGGCAAGCCGGCTCCCACATTTAAATGTGCGAACACAATCAACTGTGGGAGCTGGCTTGCCTGCGATGGAGCCCTGCAGGTCAGCCCAGATACTGGACCAAACCCTGATAGCAAGTCGCCAAATGATAGGGCGTAGTCGACGGCATATCCCGTCGGCTCACCTTACCCTCGGCATCCAGGCATTCATGCCAACCCTTGGCATGCAAAAAGCGCTGTTGCAGCGCCTGCAATTGACGCTGCAGCATCGCCTCGCTGCCTGGCCGCAAGGTCAGTGCCCGCAGGTACTCCGCCTGAGCCCAGATCCGTTGGGTACCGTCGCGCACCGTGCCATCCAGCGCCAGCATGCCGCTGACCGCACCGCTTAACTTATCCACACCCTTTTGCTCGGCATAGGCAAATGCCCGTGTCAGCGACTCATGCAGCGCAGTGCCGCGCAGCACAGCTGAAGATTCCAGCAAAAAGAACCATTCGAACTGGTGCCCCGGCTCAAACCAGTTATCCACAGCGCCCAAAGGTTTCTCCATCATCACGCCGTGCTCGCGGTCGATGAAGCGTTGCTGCATGGCCGTCGCCAGTGCCAGCAGGGCCGCTTGTACCTGGGTGTCCTCACGCACCGCGAGGGTGGCGAGGAAGCCTTCAGCCAGGTGCATCAACGGGTTTTGCAACGGGCCGGAGTCGAGCGAGGCCCAGTTGCGCTCCAGTACGGCCTCGTACAAGCCGTCACCGGTGGCAAAGCGTTGGGCGACGACTTCCAGGGCAGCGTTGAGTACCGACTCGACCAACGGCTCACGCACCTTGGCCCAGTAATGGGCGCAGGCAAAGATAATGAAGGCGTGGGTGTAGAGGTCTTTGCGCTCGTCCAGCGGCTGGCCGGCGGGGTCGATGCTGTAGAACCAGCCACCGTGTTCGGCATCATGAAAGTGCCGTTGCAGGGAGCGAAACAGCGCAGCCGCACGTTCTTCGGCGAAAGCCGCGCCGGGTTCGCCAATCAGGCTGGCGAACAGGTACAACTGCCGGGCGCAAGCCATGGCGCGATAGCGCTGTGGGGGCAGTGGCTGGTGATCGGCATCCAGTGCCTCAAAGGGCAGTGCCAGGTCGGCATTCCAGCCCGGGCCTTGCCAGAGGGGCACGATCAGGTCATGGAAGTGCGTGAGCACAGGCGTCAGGGAAGAGGGGGAAGCGATGGGCATTGGCTGGCGTCGTCACGGCAGGGGTGTAGGCGCGCATGGTAGCAGGCTGATCGTTCCCACGCTCTGCGTGGGAATGCATTTTATGACGCTCTGCGTGATGCTTTGGGACGCAGAGCGTCCTAGGCTGCATTCCCACGCGGAGCGTGGGAACGATCTTTTCCTCAGCCCGCCAGCAACCACATCCCAGTCGCCGCCGAAGCAGCCCCGGCCACTCGCACCAAGGGTGCCGCAGCTGCCGGCAAAAAGCGCACCACTGCATAACCCGCAGCGTGCAACACGGCTGTTGCCCCCACGAACCCAGCCGCATACGCCCAAGGGCTGGTCATATCCGGCAGTTCCAGGCCATGGGCCACGCCGTGAAACAGCGCAAACAACGCCGTGGCGCCCACGGCCACGAACAGCGGCGGCCGGACCGCCAACGCTACCGCCAGGCCCAAGGCCAGCACCGATGCAGCAATCCCGCTTTCCAGCGCCGGCAATTGCAGCCCTTCGAAACCCAACACCCCGCCGATCAGCATGGTGCCGACAAAGGTGCACGGCAGCGCCCAGCGCGCGGCGCCTTTTTGCTGGGCCGCCCAGAGGCCCACCGCAAGCATGGCCAGCAAGTGATCGAGGCCGCCCAAGGGGTGGCTGATACCGGCCACCAGGCCATTGTCGCCATGGCCCGGATGGGCGAAGGCCAAGGCAGGGGCGAGCAGCAGCGCGGCGGCGGCGAAAAGTCTGTTGAGTCTCATGGACAGGTTCCTTATGGGTTGATCAGGCGGCGGTCAGCAGGCCCTGGCGCTCGATGAAGGCGACGATGTCGTCCAGGCCGACCCCGGTCTTCTGGTTGCTGAACACAAAGGGTTTGCCGTTGCGCATGCGCTGGGTGTCGCTGTTCATCAGTTCCAGCGAGGCACCCACCAGCGGGGCCAGGTCAATCTTGTTGATCACCAGCAGGTCGGATTTGCAAATACCGGGCCCGCCCTTGCGCGGCAGTTTGTCGCCCGCAGAGACATCAATCACATAGATGGTCAGGTCCGACAGTTCCGGGCTGAAGGTGGCCGACAGGTTGTCGCCCCCGGACTCCACCAGAATCAGGTCCAGGCCGGGAAAGCGGCGGTTGAGTTGGTCCACGGCCTCCAGGTTGATCGAGGCATCTTCGCGAATCGCCGTGTGTGGGCAGCCACCGGTTTCCACGCCGATGATGCGCTCCGGCGCCAGGGCCTGGTTACGCACCAGGAAGTCGGCGTCTTCACGGGTGTAGATGTCGTTGGTGACCACCGCCAGGTTGTAGCGATCGCGCAGCGCCAGGCACAGGGCCAGGGTCAGGGCGGTCTTGCCCGAGCCTACCGGGCCGCCGATACCGACGCGCAGGGGTTGTGTGTTCATGTGCTTCTCCAGAATCAGGAACGGAACAGGCGGCTGTACTGGCGCTCGTGGGCCATGCACGCCAGGGACAGGCCAAAAGCGGCGCTGCCCAAATGGTTAGGGTTAATGCGTTCGGCATCCTGCTGTGCTTGTTGCAGCAGCGGCAGCAGTTCGCTGGTCAACCGCTGGGCCGCTTGCTGGCCCAATGGCAGGGTTTTCATCAGTACCGCCAGTTGGTTTTCCAGCCAGCTCCATAGCCAGGCGGCAAGAGCATCGCCGGGGTTAATGTGCCAGGCGCGCGCGCCCAAGGCCCAGCCCAGGGCCAGATGCGGTTCGTCGCGTTGTGCAAGAAAATCACGGGCGCTGTCGTCCAGTTCCGGCAAGCCGTTGAGCAGTTGTTGCAGGGAATAGCCCATCTGACGACTCTCCTGATACAGCTCCCGGGTCTCACGGCTGGCGCGATGCTCGTCGCACCACTGCGCCAATTGGGCCCAGTCCTGTTCGACGGCTGCGCGGCAGTGGGCGAGCAGCAGCGGGGCTTCGAAACGCGCCAGGTTGAGCTGCAACTGGTCACTGATCCAGCGCCGGGCGCTCGCGGCATCCTGCACGCGGCCGTTGTCCACCGCCATTTCCAAGCCTTGGGAATAGCTGTAGCCGCCAATCGGCAGTTGCGGACTGGCCAGGCGCAGCAGCGCCCAGGCTGGGTTCATAGACGCACGCCGAACTGATGCAGCTTGGGCGCGTAGTTGAAGTCTTCATCACCATGCCGTGAATGATGATGGCCGCCGCCATAGGCGCCGTGCTCGGGTTGAAACGGCGCCTCGAGGGTCTGCGCATCGGCACCCAGTTGTTCGAGCATGGCCTTGAGCACGTAGTCATCGAGCAGGCGCAGCCAGCCGTCACCGACTTGCAGGGCCACGTGGCGGTTGCCCAGGTGATAGGCGGCACGGGTGAGCTCGAAGGCGTTGCGGCAGGTGACGTGCAGCAGTTGTTCAGGGCGGGCGCATACCCGTACGACGCGTCCGTCTTCTGCCTGCAGGAATTCACCATCGTGCAAGGGCGGCTGGCCCCGCTCCAAAAACAGGCCGACGTCTTCACCGTCGGCACTGAAACAGCGCAGGCGGCTTTTGCTGCGGGCTTCGAAGTTGAGCAGCAACTCGGCGGCCCAGAGGGCTTGGGGGGCGATTCGGCGGTGTATCACCAGCATCAGAGAGCTTCCAACTGTGAGCGATGAAAGACCTAGAGCAAGGGGCTTGCCAATCAGGGAATCGAGTAGGAATTCCCTGTAGTCAGGCAGGCATGCTGCTCAATAGGGCGTCGGATGATTTCCGCGCGTGTATCAATTTGGTGCGTGCCGAGGTTTATAGCACCGGGGAAGGGCATTCTGCGTTGATGGCGCCGCTCAGTTTGATGAAGTTTCTTTCATCTTTTTCTTTGTTGGTGTTTTTTAGGATTTTTCCTACGAGTCATCAGGATTTGGAGCTCATGAGATTACCTGCGGGTTCTTTAGGCTATGCGGCCTGTTTAATTCCACCGCGACGTTCATCATGCTTCGATCAATTTTTTGTGTATGCCTTGTCAGCCTGACCTGCTTTATTTCATCGGCAAAGGCCAATTTTCAACCCCGCGCCACCTTCAGCTCTTCGCTGCAAAGCATCAAGCCGGCCTCTATCGACGATGTCATTGACCGCGCCCATGAGTTGCTGGGTACGCCCTATAAGTGGGGCGGCACATCGGCAGAGCAGGGCTTCGATTGCAGTAGCTTCCTGGTGTACTTGTTCAAGACCCAAGCCAATATCCAGCTACCCCGCACCACTGCCGCCATGCACCGTTCATCGGCGACAACCATCAAACGCAGTGCTTTAAAGCCAGGGGATGCAGTGTTTTTCAAAGGCAACGGGCGGGGCCAGGTCAGCCATGTCGGCCTTTATATCGGCCAGGGCAAATTCATCCATTCGCCGCGCACCGGCAAAACCATCCGTATCGATTCATTGAGCAATAGCTACTGGAACAAGCACTACACCACCGCCAAACGGTTCCACACGGCGGGTTGATTGACTTACTCGGTACTGCCCAGCCCTTGCCAATGTTTAAGGCCGATAAAGATAAAGCGCAGCTGCTGGGTGATTTTCGCCTGGGGCGTAAGGTGGGCCGGCAAGGCGTGGGCCGGTGGGTCGATGATATCGGGCAGGGTGGCGAACACACTCTTGACGATCAGGTCGGCCATCACGTGCAAACCTTCGGCATCCAAGTGCTGAAGTTTGGGCATCAGTGTCAGGTCGGCGGCCAGGTCGCGAGTGATGTCTTCGCGCAGGGCAGCGATGGCTTGGCGCACGGCCAGGCAGCCGCCGTACTGTTCGCGAGCCAGGAACAGGAACTGAGAGCGGTTAGCCGAAACCACATCGAGAAATATGCGCACCGAGGCATCAATGATGCCGCCCATCACGAATTCGTTGTGGCGCACCAGGCGGATCGTGGCGCGAAAGGTCTGGCCGACCTCGCTTACCAGTACCAGCCCAAGTTGGTCCATGTCGGCGAAATGGCGATAGAAACCGGTGGGCACGATACCCGCGGTCTTGGCCACTTCGCGCAAACTCAGGCTGCCAAACCCACGGCCACACTCCATCAGATGGCGGGCTGCGTCCATCAGGGCGAGGCGGGTCTGTTGCTTCTGTTCGGCGCGGGGCAGCATGAGCGGATGAGCTTTGTCGGCAAGTACAGCGACGCACTCTAGCAAAAGCGCTTTGCCGGCGTCGAACTTGGCAGGGGCGGGGCGTGATGCGTTCTATATAAAAGCAAAAGCCCGATCGGCAGATCGGGCTTTTTTCTGGGCCACCACAGGCTTAGCTCTGTGCTTGATGCAGTTCTTGCAGACGGTCGGCACCGCCTTCAGCAACGCCTTCGGTGTAGGCGCGTTTGTTGGCTTGTTCAGCACCGCCTTCGACCAGACCTTTTTCTTGCAGGCGGTTGTAGCCATTTTCAGCTACCGCGCCTTTGGCGTAATCACGGTTTTCGTCTTCTTGCGAACCGCTGCGAGCCACGGTTTGGCTGGTTTGCACGGCTTGAGCTTTGTTCTGCGGGGTGGCCTGTTCGGCAGCTGGCAGGGCAAAAGCGCTGGAAGCCAGGACAGATAACAGAACGGTAGCGAGTAATTGGCGTTTCATGATGGTTGCTCCTAGGGAGGGCGATAAAGTGGGTACAGGGCTAATGTTACCCTTGATAAGTCGATATAAAAGTTCATAAACACAATGGTAATAATCAACAGAATTGATTGTTCTCGCCGGAGGCTCTAGATCGAGCCTCTCAAGCCCGCGGCTTTGCACCGATGTGGGTATTTTCGACACGAACCTGGGTAACAATGGTGCGTCGTCGATGGGGAAAATTGTCTGGTTGATCAGGAAAATCGCTTTTTTCGGTTAAATCCGTGGTTGCGTTAAACCCCCAGGCACTTTGCCAGTCGTAGTCCTATAAGCTGTTTAAAAGGCTGTTGCCCAGCCAGTCGTATTCAGGAGTCCTGTGCAATGACGCGCACTCGTAAAATTCTCGCTTGGAGCTGCGCCAGCTTCGTTCTGTTGATTGCCATCGTGGTACTGGTGTTGGTGTTCTTCGACTGGAACCGCATCAAGCCGCCCCTCAATGCCAAGGTCTCCGAAGAACTGCATCGTCCGTTCGCCATCAACGGCAACCTCGCCGTGGTGTGGCAGCGTGAGCCCGATGAAGGCGGCTGGCGCGCCTGGGTGCCGTGGCCCCATGTGATTGCCGAAGACCTGACTCTGGGGAACCCCGATTGGTCGAAACAACCGCAGATGGTCACGCTCAAGAAGGTTGAGCTGCGCATTTCGCCCCTGGCCTTGCTGGTGCAGCGTGTGGTGATCCCGCGCATCGACCTCACCGAACCCAGTGCCCAGTTGCAGCGCCTGGCTGATGGCCGCGCCAACTGGACGTTCAAGTTCGACCCCAAGGACCCCAACGCCGAACCGTCCAATTGGGTGGTGGATATTGGCGCCATCGGCTTTGACAAAGGCCATGTGACCCTTGACGATCAAAGCCTCAAGACCCAGTTGGATGTGATCATCGACCCGCTGGGCAAGCCGATTCCCTTCGGTGAAATCGTCGGCGATGCCGATGCCAAAAAAGCCCTGGAAAAAGGCTCGGCGCCCCAGGACTACGCGTTCGGCCTCAAGGTCAAAGGCCAGTACCACGGCCAGAAACTCGCGGGCACGGGCAAGATCGGTGGCTTGCTGGCCTTGCAGGACGCGGCCAAGCCGTTCCCGCTGCAAGCCCAAGTCAAGATCGCGGACACCAGCATCGCCCTGGCCGGCACCCTGACCGACCCGCTGAACCTCGGTGCCCTGGACCTGCGCCTGAAACTGTCGGGCAGCAGCCTGGGCAACCTGTATCCGTTGACCGGCGTGACCCTGCCGGATTCGCCGGCCTATTCCACCGACGGCCACCTGATCGCCAAACTGCATGAGGCCAGCGGCGCCTCCTTTCGCTACGAGAATTTCAACGGCAAGATTGGCAACAGCGACATCCACGGCGACCTGGCCTATGTTGCCAGCCAGCCACGGCCCAAGCTCAGCGGCGCGCTGGTGTCCAACCAACTGCTGATGGATGACCTGGCGCCGCTGATTGGCGCAGATTCCAATGCCGAGCAAAAAGCCCGTGGCGGTGAAAGCAAGCAACCGGCGACCAAAGTGCTGCCGGTTGAAGAGTTCCGCACCGAACGCTGGCGCGAGATGGATGCCGATGTGGAGTTCACCGGCAAGCGTATCGTGCACAGTGCCGACTTGCCCTTTACCGACCTCTACACCCACCTGGTGCTCAACGACGGCCAACTGAGCCTTGAACCCCTGCGCTTTGGCGTGGCCGGTGGGAAGCTCGATGCGCAGATTCGCTTGAACGGCCGCACTACGCCGATGGAGGGCCGCGCCAAGCTGACGGCGCGCAACTTCAAGCTCAAGCAGCTGTTCCCGACTTTCGAACCGATGAAAACCAGCTTCGGTGAACTCAACGGCGATGCCGATATTTCCGGGCGCGGCAACTCGGTGGCGGCACTGTTGGGCACGTCCAACGGTGACCTGAAGATGCTCATCAACGATGGCGCCATCAGCCGAAGCCTGATGGAAATCGCCGGGCTCAACGTGGGCAACTACGTGGTCGGCCGCCTGTTCGGCGACGAGGAAGTGAAGATCAACTGCGCAGCGGCGGACTTCGGCATCAAGACGGGCCTGGCGACCACGCGGCTGTTTGTGTTCGATACCGAGAACGCGATCATCTACATCGACGGCACCGCGAATATGGCCACCGAGCAGTTGGACCTGACCATCACGCCGGAATCCAAGGGCTTTCGCCTGTTCTCCCTGCGTTCACCGCTCTACGTCAATGGACCTTTCATCAAGCCCAATGCTGGCGTGAAAGCCATTCCGTTGGCGCTACGCGGTGCGGGCATGGTCGCCCTCGGCGTGATCGCCGGGCCTGCTGCTGGCTTGCTCGCCTTGGTTGCCCCAAGCGGTGGCGAGCCCAATGAGTGCGCACCGTTGCTGCAACAGATGAAGGAAGGCAAGGCGCCCAAGACCGTGAAGTAACTGTGGGAGCGGGCTTGACCGCGATAGCGGAGTATCAGTCAATGATTTATCAACTGATCCAACGCTATCGCGAGCAAGCCCGCTCACAGGGGGATGTTGCGGTGTTAGTTATTACAGATCCTGCAGAATATCCGCCATATCGTCGGCGTGTTCTTCTTCCTGAGCCAGGATGTCTTCGAAGATGCGACGGGTAGTCGGGTCTTTGTCACCGATGTACTGGATGATCTCGCGGTAGCTGTCTACCGCGATCCGCTCGGCCACCAGGTCTTCGTAGACCATTTCCTTCAAGGTGTTGCCCGCCACGTATTGCGCATGGGAGTTTTTCGACAGCAGGTCGGGGTTGAACTCCGGCTCGCCGCCCAGTTGCACGATACGCTCGGCCAGTTTGTCGGCGTGCTCGGCTTCCTGGGTCGCATGTTCCAGGAACTCATCGGCAGCCACGCTGGCCTTGAGGCCGTTGGCCATGAAGTAGTGACGCTTGTAGCGCAACACGCAGACCAGTTCAGTGGCCAGCGACTCGTTGAGCAGTCGGATGATTTCCTGACGGTCGGCGTCGTAGCCTTCGGTCACGGCACCGTTTTCGACGTTCTGGCGGGCGCGGCTGCGCAGGGTCGCAACGTCAGTCAGTTGTGCTTGAGTCATTTCAATCTCCTGGGGCTAATCCGGTTGTACGCCACGCTCTGCCGGCGTGATCGCTATTGGTTGTGAGTCCCGGGCCAGGCGAAAAGTTTTATCGGATTTAACAGGATGTGTCCTGAGGGCGTCTGACCGGTGTGGTCCAGCGCTCCGACAGGATCACTCCACCCAGGGTCAGCAAGCCACCCACCAGGTGATACCGCGCCAACTCTTCCTTCAACACCACCGCCGCAATCAGCGCGGTAATCAAAGGCAGCAGGTTGAAAAACAGTGTGGTACGGCTTGGCCCCAGGGTCTTGACCGAGTGCATCCACGCCAGCGGTGCCAGCATCGAAGCCAGCAGGCAGGCATATAGCACCAGCGGAATATTCGCCCAGCCCAAACCGGCCTTGGCCGAGAACAGATACAGCGGCAGCAGCACCATCACCGCGACCAGCACCTGCAAATACAGCAGCACCAACGGCGGCAGGCGCAGCTGCCATTTTTTCAGCAGGGTGCTGTAGACCGCATAAGCCAATGTTGCCACCAGCATCATGCCGTCGCCCAGGTTGACCCCATGTTGCAGCAACGCGCCCAGGCTGCCGGCCGACACCACCACGACCACGCCTGCGAACGACAGCACCGCGCCGGTCAGCGCACCGAAGGTCAGGCGTTGGCCAAGGCTGATGATCGCGGCGGTCAGCGCCATCAACGGCATCAGAGACAGGATGATGCCCATATTGGTGGCGCTGGTCAGCGTTGCGGCGTAATAGGCCAGGCTCTGATACACCGCCATGCCGAGCACGCCGAGGATAAAGATCTTGCCCAGGTTGGGACGGATCTGCGGCCAGTGGGCGACCACCGGTTTGAGCATGAACGGCGTGAACAGCAACGCAGCGAACAGCCAGCGGTAAAAGCCGATTTCAGCCGGGAAGATCGAGCCCACGGCCAATTTGTTGACCACGGTGTTGCCGGCCCAGATAAAGATAGCCAGCAGCGGATACGCGTATTGCATTGAAAAGAAACCCAGTGTGTTGACGAGGCAGGATTATCCTCTGTCTGGATCGAAGCCTATACTGCGATCCAGACAACTGAGCGTTGAATCCAGACAATATGTCCCGACACACCGTACGCCTGCCCGATTTCGCCCGCCTGCCAAGCCCGGTGTACTTTCGGTATTCCGATTTTGCCCCGGACACCGAATGCACCCCCCACCAGCACACATGGGGCTCGCTGGATTACTCGGCCAGCGGTGTGATGCGCATGGAAGTGGCGGGCAATCGCTTCATGTCGCCACCGCAATACGCGGTGTGGGTGCCGCCGCATACTGAGCACAGCTCCTACAATGCCGAGGCGATTGTCTACCACTCCGTAGGGCTGGCGCCGCAGCTGTGCGAGCAGTTGCCACAGCAGCCTTGCACGCTGGCGATCAGCGACATTCTCAAGGCGATCCTCAAGGATTTCGCCCTGCGCGATGTCAATGCACCGCGCACCGACGCCGACATCCGCCTGGCCCAGGTGCTGGTGGACCAGCTCAGGCAGGCGCCGGTCCACGACTGCTTCCTGCCCTACGCCCGCCACCCGGGATTGCTTGGGGTCTTGGAGGGCATGCAGGCAGAGCCGGGAGACAACCGCCCTCTGGCGCAATGGGCCGAGCAGGTGCATGTGAGCGAGCGCACCCTGGCGCGCCAGTTTGTGCGCGAGCTGGGCATGAGCTTTGGCGAATGGCGCCAGCGCCTGCGCTACCTGGCGGCCATCGAGGCGCTGGACAGCGATCGCAGTGTGCAACACGTGGCGTTTGATCTGGGCTACAGCACCGCCTCGGCGTTTATCGCCATGTTCCAACGCCACGCCGGCTGCACGCCGGAGCAATACCGGCGGGCGAATATTCGTGGCCGGTGAAGTTGTAACAGGTTTTGACTACACTGCGCTGTAGGCCGTGCCCGTCGGCACGGTAACAGGGAGAAAACTCCATGAAGATGCTGCGTATTCCGTTGTTGATGATGGGCCTGCTGATGTGTGCCCAGGGTTTTGCCGCCACTGCCCAGCAGAACAAAATGACCACCTGCAATGCCGAGGCCACCACCAAGACGCTCAAGGGCGATGACCGTAAGGCCTTCATGAAGACCTGCCTGTCGGCACCTGCCGCCAACGACGCCAAGACCCTGACCCCGCAGCAGCAGAAGATGAAAGACTGCAATGCGTCGGCGAAAACCAAGGCGTTGACCGGTGATGCGCGCAAGACATTCATGAGCACCTGCCTGAAGAAATAATAGCCCCGGGCCATAGAAGGCTGCGACACTCGCACACAGCCCCTTTGTAGGAGCGAGCAAGTGTGGCGAGGGAGCTTGCTCCCGCTGGAGCGCGAAGCGCTCCCAAACCGAACAGACGAGTATGCCTGGTGCACACCGGCTCAATGGTTTGGGGCTGCTTCGCAGCCCAGCGGGAGCAAGCTCCCTCGCCACAGCAAGCTCGCTCCTACAACATCCTTCAACGCCGTTTGTTTTGAGGCTGTATGCCAACGTTTTCTCAGCGTCATGTGTTGTTGCTGTCCAGCTACATCATCATTTTCGGCGGGTTGCTGCTGGTACTGCCGCTGAAATTGCTGCCCAGCCTGCTGGCCGGCCTGTTGGTCTATGAACTGGTCAACATGCTCACCCCTCAACTGCAACGCCTGATCGAAGGCCGGCGCGCGCGTTGGCTGGCGGTGGCCTTGCTGGGCACCTTGATCGTCAGCGTGTTGGCCTTGATCTTCGCTGGCGCCATCAGCTTCCTGCTCCACGAAGCGGAAAACCCGGGGGCTTCCCTGGACAAATTCATGGGCGTGGTCGACCGCGCGCGCGGTCAATTACCGCCGTCCATCGACGCCTATTTGCCCGCCAGCGCCGCGGAGTTTCGCGTGGCCATTGGCGATTGGCTAAGCAAGCACTTGAGCGAACTGCAACTGGTCGGCAAAGACGCCGCCCACATGTTCGTCACCTTGCTGATCGGCATGGTGCTGGGTGCGATCATCGCCTTGCAGCGCGTGCCCGACCTGACCAAGCGCAAACCCTTGGCCGCCGCGCTGTTCGACCGCCTGCACCTGCTGGTCCAGGCGTTTCGCAATATCGTGTTCGCCCAGATCAAGATCGCCGCGCTCAACACCGCCTTCACCGCGGTGTTCCTGGCAGTGGTGCTGCCGTTATGCGGCATTCACCTGCCGTTGACCAAGACCCTGATCGTGCTGACCTTCCTGCTCGGTCTGCTGCCAGTGATTGGCAACCTGATCTCCAACACCCTGATCACCATCGTGGCGCTGTCGCTGTCGATCTGGGTGGCGGTGGCGGCACTGGGGTATTTGATCGTGATCCACAAGGTCGAGTACTTCCTCAACGCGCGAATCGTCGGCGGGCAGATCAGTGCCAAGTCATGGGAGTTGTTGTTGGCGATGCTGGTGTTTGAGGCAGCGTTCGGCCTGCCGGGGGTGGTGGCGGGGCCGATTTACTATGCCTATCTGAAAAGCGAGCTGAAGCTGGGTGGGATGGTTTAAGCCTTGTGTCGCCTGGGCTGACGCCATCGCGGGCAAGCCCGCTCCCACGTTGAAATGCGATCACCTGGGGGAGCTGGCTTGCCTGCGATGACGGCCTGCAGCCGAAGCCTATCGACCTGACACAACCCGATCAAATTGTGGGAGTTGGCTTGCCTGCGATGACGGCCTCACAGCCGGCCCCTATCTATCTGACGCCCCGCGATCAAACTGTGGGAGATTCTATGGTTGAGGGGCAACCCTCAACCAACTTTTGGCTGATATTCGCTTTGCCCTTTCAGCAGAGCGAACACCACCCGAGCAAGCTTGCGGGCCAGTATTACCAACGCCTGTGTGGTGCTATAGCCTCGCGCCCTCTGTGCTTGATAAAACGCTTTCCATGTCTCTGTTCGGCTAGCCGCCATCGCTGCGTTATGCAGCAGGCGCCGAGCTTCTGAGTCGCCGCGCTTACTTAAACTACGACGACCATCCTTCTGTCCTGACTTGTTGACGCGCAAATCCATACCAAGAAAGGCGATAAACGCGTCCGAATTCCTGAACTCTCCCCGTTGGAAG